>DASWSY010000381.1:0-18092 GCA_036402415.1 Rhizobacter sp.
GGCGACTGCGCAGGGTGTCGGCCGAGAACTTGGAGAGCTTGCCTTCGAGCAGCAGCGGCAGGGCGCCGGTGTTCATGCTGGCCTGCGCGACGGTGACGCCCGCGCGCATCACCAGCAGCTGCTTGGGCTTGATGGAGAGGATGCAGCCAGCGCCTTGCAGCTGCGCGGCCCACCCGCCGCAACCGGCCGTCTGCCCGAGGGCGAGCAGCTGGTTTTCGGCATTCTTGAGAGAGACGTTGACGGACATGGGAACGGTTACCTCCGTGATTAGCCGTTATGGGGAATTCTCCCCCGGGCATTGGCGAATGTCAAGCGGTCGTCAGGGACGGGAAAATACGGGACGGGCCGTCGAGCGGGACGAGGCGCAGCCCCTCCCCGAGGATCGCGCCGCCCTTGCCGGTGACGATGGCCTTGCCGTTGGGCGACTTGCCGCTCATGCCCATGCCGCCGCCCTCGCTCTTGAGGTAGTCGCCGAAGCCGCCGGTGCTCTTGCTGGAGCCCTTGCCGCCGTACTTGCCCTCGAAGCTCGACTCGCTCCAGCCCTTCGAGGCCTTCGCCTTCTTGATGCCGTAGTGCGTGTGCAGCCAGTCCACCTGCTGCGAGGTCTCGACCGCCTTCTTGCAGTGGTTCGTGCGCACCCACTCGATGGCGTCCTCCTCGCCGAGGATGGTCTTGACCAGCACCGCCAGCACGAGGCCGGTGCGCCCGTGTCCGCCGATGCAGCCGATATGCACGCGCTTGCCCATCGCCAGCTGGTCGATCAGGTAGGCCACCATGCGGTCGAACTCATCCTTGTCCTTCGGCACGTTCATGTCCTGAATCTCGAACTTGGCGTGCACGGCGGTGTCGGCCGGAGCCTGCAGCGGGTTCCACGGCGCCGGCGGGAACGGCATCTTCATGCCCCAGTCGAAGCCGACGTACACGTCGTAGCCTGCGCGCGGCGCGTTGCACGACGCGCCGAGGATCACGCCGCCGCCGAGCGTCAGCTCCGGGTGCTTCTCGTGGCACTTGCCGTAGCTGCCCTTGCCGTGCCAGCCGTCCTTGCGGTCCAGCTCGCTGGAGGTGGCACTGTCGATGTCGTCCTTCCACGGCAGGTCGGTGTTGCCGATGCCGCCGAAGTCCAGCTGGGACTGCTTGTTCTTCTTCTTGCTCATGGGGATTGCTCCTGTTCGCGAATGGTCGTGACGGGGTTACGCGGCCTGCGCCTGCTTCTGGCGGACCGGCTTTTCCTTCTTGGCGTACACGCCGGGGAGGATTTGCCACTGGGACTTCTTGGCCTCGATGGCTTCCTGCTCGGCCTTCTGCTTGGCGGCAATCTCGGCCGGCGTCAGCACCTTGGGCTTCGCCTTCACCTTGTCGGCGTAGGAGCCGAGCGCGCCCAGCGCTTTCAGCTGCGCCCAGTCCACGCTGCCGTTGAACTCGGTGGTGAAGGCCTGCATGGTCTTGACGTAGGCGATCATCTCGGGCGTCACGAACTTCGCCGCCGCGTAGCCCTGCGCCTGCCCGGCCGCCACGTCATTGATGTACTGCGGGATCATGCCGGCGCGCTGCACGTCGAGCAGCTCGGCGATGGCCGCGCCGCTGTACATGCTGTACCACATGCCCTTGTTGAAGATCGGGCCGTTGTTGTGGCTCAGGGTCCACGCGGTGTCCAGCATCATCTCGGCGGTGATCTTGCCCCAGACGAACTGGTCGAGCACGTCGGCGATCTGGCCCCACTTCTTGCCGCCGTAGCCGCCGCCGTAGCTGCACTTGTAAAAGCTGGCGCACAGGAATTTGGTGAGCCGGCCGAGGGTGATGTTAGGGGTCTTCTCGAAGATCGCCGACAGCACCTTCTGCTGGTTGGTGCCCTTGTAGCTCTGGTGGAACGAGACCAGCTCCGGGAACTCGGCGTACAGCTTGTCGGTCGAGCCCGCGTGGCGCGACTCGCGGCCGCAAATCTGGATCAGGTAGAAGTACATGCGGAGCGCCGACTCCGAGACCTTGGCGTGGTACTCGCGGAGCAGCGCGGCGTGCGCATCGCTCAGCGGCTCGGCCGCGTCGTACTGGCGCTCCAGCACGGCCATCGCGTGATTGCGCAGGTAGAACCAGAACGCCTCGTGCTCGGGCACCGCGCTCTCGACGGTGACGCCCTCGTTGATCAGCTTCTGCTTGAACTTCGCGCGCCCCTGCACGACTGCGGTCAGCGGAACGGCACTCATGTCGATGTGCCGAACGATGGCGCGGGCGCGGTGTTCTTTGAAGGTTTCCATTGACCCCTCCGTGAGGTCGGCCGGTGTATGGGCATTCTGGCCCGGCCGAATGGCGAATGTCAAGCGGTGCCCGGGAGGTCGGCCCGGGCCCGCCGGAGGCCCCGGAAACGCCCGGAATCGCCTTGTGAGCGACTCCGGGGGCCCGGGGTGGCGCCGGTAGGGGTCAGCCCGCCGGGCGGCCCGTGAGAACGGCGCGGCCGGCGTCGATCAGGGCCCGGCCGAGGGCGAAGGCCGCGCGGGCGAAACGCGCCAGCGGGGAGAGCGGCTTGGGCGGCTGGATTTGGCGGACGAACTCGACGACATCCGAGGTGTCGAACTGGTTCACGAACGCGTACTGGCCTGCGGTCTCCACCGCGTGGGCGTAGTAGTGCTTGCGCACGTACTCCACCGGCGGCAGCAGGTCGGCGGCATCCTCGGGGTTCTCGCCCCAGCGCAGCTCGTAGTCCTGCGCGACCTTGACCAGCAGCGCGAGGAACAGGCCGGTGCGGCCCTGCCCGGCCATGCAGCCGACGTACACCGGGCGGCCGTTCTTGATGGCGCGGATGGCGCTGCGCAGCGCGAGCTCGGCCAACTGGATGTTGGGCGTCGAGAAGTCGCGGATCGGCAGGTCCACGTCACACGGCAGGTTGATTTCTTTGGCGAGCTTGACGGTCAGCGTCTCCGGCGACAGCTGCGGGCTGTAGTCGAACGGGCCGCCGGTGACGGTGCCGGTGATGGCGCCGAACGCGAGCTCCAGCGAGCCCTTGGGTTGCAGGTTCTGGATCATGAATCCCTCCGTGAGGTTGTGATGGGCAGTGCAATCAATTGCAATCGCAGCTCGGGGTTCCCCGGTGCACGCCAAGGCAATTCTGGCACCAGTCGTGGCGTTCGACCGCGATGTCCACGAGCACTGAGCCCTTGAGCACCAAGATGAAGTCGCCGTACCGCCGGCGGTTGGCGCGCGCCCGGTGGGGGTTGCGCTTGCGGCCGGTGGCGATGGCCGAGTTCTCGACCATGTACTTGAGCAGGCCGGCGAGGTTCTCGCCCTCCCGCTTGTCCAGCGCCCGCGCGAGGCCGAAGCCCCCGGCGCGGGTCAGGGCGGTCTGCGAGATGCGCAGGGGATCGCCCTTCTCGATCATGCCGCGTCCTCGCCGAGGTACAGCGAGTCGCGCAGGATGCGCACCTTCTTCGGCGCCTCCACCGCGATCTTGACCGTGCCGGTGCTGTTGCCCAGCCCCAGCTGCGCGTACACCCCGGGCAGTATCTCGGTGCGGTCGCGGTCGGTCAGATGGAACTGCTGGTCCATGCACTTGCCGACCACCTTGAGGGTGACCTGCTGCGCCGTCGCCACGCGCTCCACTTCCACCCGGGTGTCGTCCACGTAGAACGCCCGGCCTTCCTGCATTGCTAGTACCAGTGCCATGTCTCAGCCCTCCTTACGGCTTGAGCAGGTCGCGGGTTGCGGTCGTGACGCGCCACTCGGAACCCCCGAGCAGTCCGCGCCGTTCGCTCACCCGCTCCACCAACCCTCGTGCCATCAGCGTGATCAGCAGAGAGGACGTTTCTTTGTTCTGCAGCCCGGCCGACTCCGCGACCGCTCCGGTGGTGATGATGGCCGGCCAGCTTCGCGCCACCGCCATCAGGCACCGCCGGGTTTTCGTGCCCTTCTCCGGGAGCATCACGTCCGCCGCGCGCGTCGCGCTGATGATCGTGATGTTGCCCTCGGCCTGCTGGACCACGGGGCGCGCGAGACCGCAATGGCATCGCTGCATCACGCCCCCCACGTCCCGCACCAGCCACGCCCGCATGCTTCCGCACTTCGGACACTTGATCCGTTCCATCCCCTGCCCCCTGTGCAATTAATTGCACTTGGGGCAGCAGGATACTCACACCTTCGTCACTTTCCTAGCACCGCGAACATCAGGGTGTCCTCGTCCACCGCCTTGGGCATGGGCGAGACCGCGATGCCGGCCTTCTTGATCAGGGCGATCAGCGCGCTGACCTCCACGTCCTGCTGCTCCAGCAGGGCGCACAGCTGCGCGCCGACCTCGACCGCGCCGCCCTTCATCAGCTCGCCCAGCTTGGTGGCCGTGCGGGCGACCGCGAAGCCGCGCTCCTCGGCGATGGCGAGCAGATCGGCCGGGCCGGTGATGCTCCAGCGTCCGACCAGCTTCTTGGTCCACTTCGCGTACGCGACCGCCTGCCCGACCTTCTCGACGTTGAAGCCCTCGACCTTCGGGGTGACGGACGCCGCGCCCAGCATATCGAGCAGCTCCACGTCGCTCGGGTGCGTGCCGACCTCGGCAGGGTCGAACTCCAGCAGGCCGTTGAGCTCGGGGCGCTTCTCCAGCTCGTCGAGCAGCATGCGCACGTGACGGCGGCCGCGCGCGCTGCGCGCCAGCGCCGCGACGTTCAGCACCACCGTGCCGTTCTGCGGCAACTGCATCTGCCAGTCGTTCGGGTCCAGCGTGATGCGCACGGTCTTGCCCGTCTGCTGGCTGGCGAAGTGCATCGCGCACTTGGCGATGTACGCCGCTTCCTTCGTGACGCCGCCGGCCAGCACCGGCACGTCGATGTTTACCCAGACGCGGCCGGTGGCGCCGTCGATGGTCACCTTGTCGCCGGCCTTGACCGTGACGCCCAGCTTCATCGCGCTCGCGCCGACGACGCAGCACTTGTCCATGCCGCGCGCGACGACGGCCGCGTGCGACGTGGCACCGCCGGTCTGGGTCAGGATGCCCACCGAGGCCATCATGCCGCCGAAGTCATCCGGCGTGGTCTCCTTGGTGACCAGCACGCACGGCACCTTCGACTGCTTCGCCGCCTCGGCGCTCATGACCGCCACGCCGGTGACCACGCTGCCGGCGGCGGGCAGGCCCACCACGGTCGGCTTGGTCGCGAACTTCGGGTCGATCTGCGGGCGCTTGAGCGCCATGTACTGCTTGCCGGTCACGCGCTTCACCGCGTCCGGCCAGCTGATGGTCTCGGCCGAGGCGAGGTCGAACGCGATCTTGAACGCCGCCTTCGCCGAGCGCTTGCCGTTGCGGGTCTGCAGGATGAACAGCTTCCCGTCCTGCACCGTGAACTCCATGTCCTGCATGTCGCGGGCGTGGGCCTCCATCTGCGTGGCCGTGGCGACCAGCTCGTCGAACACCTTCTCGTTCCAGCCCTCCATCTTGCTCAGCGGCTCGGGGGTGCGGATGCCCGCCACCACGTCCTCGCCCTGCGCGTTGATCAGGAACTCACCGAACAGCCCGGGCGTGCCGTCGTTCGGGTTGCGCGTGAACAGCACGCCGGTGGCCGACTGGTCGTTCATGTTGCCGAACACCATCGACTGCACGGTGACGGCGGTGCCCCAGTCGTGCGGAATCTTGTTGGCGATGCGGTACTCGATGGCGCGCTCGTTCTCCCAGCTGCCGAACACCGCGCCGATGCAGCCGGCCAGCTGCGTGGTCACGTCCTGCGGGAACGGCATGCCCACCGCGTTCTCGTAGCGCGCGAGGTAGTGCGCGACCACGATCTCCAGCGCATCGGCCGACAGGTCGGCATCGGACTTGGCGCCGGCCGCGTTCTTGCTGCCCTGCAGTATGTCCTCGAATGCGTGGTGCTCCATGCCGTGCACGGTGCAGCCGTACATCTGGATCAGGCGGCGGTAGCTATCGAGCGCGGCGCGGTGGCCGATGCGGCCCTTCCACTCGGCCACGTTCGCGGTGGTCATGCCCACGTTGAGAATCGTGTCCATCATGCCCGGCATCGACACGCGGGCGCCGCTGCGCACCGACAGCAGGGGCAGGTAGCCGAACTCGGGGACGACGAACTGCTGCAGGTCGCCGAGCACCTTGACCGCGAGCGCCATGCACAGCTCGCTGCGCGCGCTGGCGTTCATGCCTTGGTAGCTGGTGCACAGCGTGGTGGGGATGGTGACACCCGGGGGAACCGGCAGGCCGAGCTTCGCCATCTCGGCGAGATTGGCGCCCTTGCCTCCGAGCAATTCCTTCATCGACGCGTCGCCGTCGGCGAGCTTCGGGCCAAAGCGGTAAGTCTGGTGAGCGGTCATGGCGTGCCCCTCCGTGAGGCGATAGTGCCGGTGTACGGGGAGAATTCTGCGCCGGGGGTTGGCGAATGTCAACCCCCGTCCTTTCCCCGGGGAAACCCGCTAGTCGGCCCAGATGCGGCCGTCGTAGTCGGCGAGGGCGGCCTCGACCGCCGGCAGGTGCGCCACGAGCGCTTCGCGGTCAATTTCGAGGCAGCCGGCGTGGCCGCGTTGGGTCTTGACGCCGATGGCCTCCAGCGTCTGCTGGGCCAACTGCTGATTGGTGTCGGACGGGAAGACCAGCTCGATCACAGCCCGTTCCTCGTCGCCCAGTGGCGCACCACGTCCTTGAACGCATCGAGGCCTTCGGTGTTGCCCAGCGTCGCGGTGACCAGCGTGTCGCTGATGCCGCGCTCGCTGGCGTGGTCCATCTTGGCGATGCCCGGACGCACCACGCGCACAACGTGCGAGGTGGCGTGACTCAGGACCCACTGGGCCTCGTTGTCGAAGCGCGCATCGCTGATCACGAAGCGCAGGTTGCCCTGCTCGACCTTGCTGGCGATGCGCTGGCACACCGCCTTGATCCAGAAGTCGGCGCCGAACTGGGTGCGCACGCACTCGGTGCCCATGCGCTGCAGGAAGTCGCGGATGCTGAATCCCCACTCGGGCAGGATCGACTCGCGGTCGCCTTCGTACATGCGGTGCAAGGGCAGGCCGAGCATCGCCGCGCAGCCCTCCTTGAGCGCATCCGCAAAGGCCAGCCGGCGGAACCCGAACTCCTCGACCAGCACGCTGGCCGCCGTGTCTTTCCCGGATCGGGCGAGGCCGGTCAGCCCCACCACGATCACCGCCCCCTGTTCTTGCATATCACGTCCCCCACTTGACGGTGCGCAACTCTACACCCGCTTCCTTGAGCATGACCAGTGCTATGTCGCCCACGTCGTAGTGGACGCCCGCGCCGGCGCCGGGGAACGGGATGTCCGGCCCCACGACGGCGACAACGCCGACTTGGATCAGCGCGCGGGCACAGTCGGTGCACGGGCACGGCGCGTAGTTCAGGTACGCGGTCGCGCCGTCGAGGGCCACGCCGTGGCGCGCGGCGTTGTACACCGCGTTGCGCTCGGCGTGCTCCACGAACTTGTATTTCACCGGCCGCGTCCAGCGCGCCTCGTCGAGCACGGCGGTGCCCTTGCCTTCCACGGAGCGCAGCATGGTCTCGCCGACGCCGCGCGGGAAGCCGTTAAAACCCGTGCTCAGCACGTTGTTGGCCCGGCCCACGAGGACGCAGCCAACCTTGGTGCTGGGGTCCTTGGATTTCGTGCTGGCGTGCATCGCCGCGCCGATGTGGTAACGGTCCCAGTCCTCGCGGCTCATACGGCAACGTCCGCCTTGATCACGCCGCTGTGTTGGTAGTTCAGCAGCGCGAGGTGGCCCAGCTCGATCTTGTCGATGTCGCGCGGCGCGTCGGCGCTGATGGCGAGCAGCGGCAGCGGGTGCTCCTCGTTGTGGATGTACGCCTTGGCCTGCGACAGGTGGTTCTCGTACAGGTGCACGTCGCCGCCGGTCCACACGAAGTCGCCCGCGATGTAGTCCTCGCCGGCGCAATGGCACAGCAGGTGCAGCAGCAGCGCGTAGCTGGCGATGTTGAAGGGCACGCCCAAGAACGCATCGCACGAGCGCTGGTACAGCTGCAGGTCCACTACCCACTTCGGCGCCTTGCGGCCGGCCTGCTCGGCGGCCCACGCGTAGCCGGGCGTGACCGGGCGGCAGTTCACTTGGAACAGCACGTGGCACGGCGGCAACGCCATGTCTTCGATTTCGCCCGGCTGCCACGCGGTGACGATGTTGCGGCGCGACTCGGGGTTGTTCTTCATCGTGGCGATCAGGCGCGCGATCTGGTCGATGCTATCGGCCGCGTAGTACGCGTCACCGCTGTCGTTGCGCACGCCGGACAGCCAGCGGCGCCACTGCACGCCGTAGATCGGGCCGAACGAGCCGTCAGGCTTCGCCCACTCGTCCCAGATGTGGTTGTTGTCGGCGTGCAGGCCGGCGATGGCGCCGGGCTTGTCCTGCTCGCCCTTGAGGAACCACAGCAGCTCGCTGGCAACCAGCTTGAACGGCACGAACTTGCGCGTGCACAGCGGGAAGCCACCCTGCAGGTGGAAGCGCATCTGGTGGCCGAAGATGCCGAACGTGGCAACGCCGGTGCGGTTTTCCTTACGCTGGCCGGTCGTCAGCAGTAAATGGAACAGGTCGTGCATCTGCTTCATGGGAGTCTCCTCGGGAGTGCTGGGTACAACGGAAAAAGGCCACCAGCAGCGGGGCCGGTGGCGGTGTCTTGTTCTCGGCGCGCAGCGCGGCCGCCGCGTCGCCCGACGGAATGACGCCGGAGCGCCCGCAGCCGTCGCACAGCCAGTACACGCCGCCCTCGGCGACCAGCGCCGCGTAGCGCTTGACCTCCTCGTCGCACAGCGTGCACAGCTGGGTGTCGCTGGGATCGCCGCAGCGGCAGCAGTTCACGCCACCGCCTCGGGTTCGCTGATTTCGATGCCGTCCTCGACGCGCGAGACGGTGATGCCCCGGTCCTTGAGGCCCTTGCGGTTGGGCCACGCCTTCATGGCCTGCCGCGCGGCGCGCTCGGGGTTCACGTGCTCGGGCACGATCAGCTCGATGCACACCATCCGCAGGACCCTAATCTTCACGCCCGAACTTGCGGACGCACCCCGAGCACAGCCCTTTCGGCCCTTCGTGTTCATCAATCTTCCCCCCGCAACCGGAACACCGGTACCCCTTTGCCTGCGGATCATACGGTACAAGGCCCAGCCCCTGATGCACCAGCACGCGCACCCAGATGCGCTGCTTGGCCGACAGCTTGACCCCGTGAAACGTCTTCCCCTTGTAGTTCGCCACTTCCCCGGTGCGGTGCTGGTGGATCAGGCCGGCCGCGAAGTCGCGCGACTTCGGCGACAGGTTCGGCAGCAGCAGCTCCAGCTCGTCGATCTGCGCGGACAGCTCGGCCGGGTCCATGGCTCACCCCTGATCGACAGAGCCGGACGACCAGTCGCCCGCGTACACCACGCTGCCCTTGCCCGGGCGCGCGGTCGCGATGGTCAGCGCGGTCGCCGCGTGGCCTTGGAAGCGAATCTGCAGGGCGTGCTCGCCGAACGTGCGCTGCATCACCAGCCGCGCGCCGTGCTCGGCCATCAGCGCATCCAGCTTGTGCATGAACTCGGCGGCCTCCATGCCGAAGGCGATCTTGTCGAGCGAGGCGGTCTGCTGCTTGGGTTTCATGCGTTGATGGCTTCCCGGTGGTAGTCGAAGGCGCGCTGCAGCGTGTCGGCCACGCGCGAGGTGATGTGGTCGTAGCAGTGCCAGCGCCCGGTCTCGGTGCGGCGCAGGTGGGGCTTGGCGCGCGGGGTCTCGTCGCGCCAGTGGCGATTCTCCACCCAGACCTTCCAGTCGGCGTCGTTCGCCAGCTCCAGCCCGGAGTAGCTGCTGTTGTCGGAAACGAAGTGGTAGCCGCCCATGCAATGCCGGCCGTGCCAGCCACCGGCGTGCGGCGACTCCACCATGACCAGCGCCGTGAGGCCGTCGCCGCAGCGCACCAGCTGACCGGGCACGAGGCGCGCGGCGGCAATGTGCTTGCGGGTCGGGCGCATGGGGAACTGCGGAGAGGGGCAGAGCACGTGCTTACGCATCGCGGCTCTCCTTCCAGTGGGTGCAGGTCGCGAAGAACTGCAGGCACTTGAGGATGCGCTTGCCGTACACGCTCTCCCCGCCGTCGGTGTAGCGCACGACCACGCGCAGGGCGTCGCTGTGGTCACCCACGTCCACCTCGACGTAGCCCTCGAACTCGGGATCGTCGCTGGGCACGATCAACAGCGCCGGCAGCGCGAGCGCGCGAATCTTGCTCTCGTAGGCATCGAGGGCCTCGTTGGCGACCAGCGCGGCGTGGTGCTGGCGCCCGTAGGCGATGACCAGCGCGATGATGACGACGAGCGCGAGCAGCAACAGCGCGCTCAGGATCATGGTGACGCTCATGCGTGGGCCTCCTTGTTGGCCTTGGATTCGGCGATCAGACGCAGCTGGTTCCAGTAGCGGCGGATTTTCTTGCGGGCGTAGAGCATCTGCTTCGGCGACAGCGTGGCGTCCGGCGCGGCCTGCAGCTGCTGCGCGAACGACGACAGCAACTCGGCGTCGCAGCCGGAGAAGCCGATGCCGTTGGCGTCGGTGGTCTGGCCGCACGACTGCTCGCTGGCGGTCTGGAAGCGGTAGATGGCGACGATGGCGCGCTGCACGGCGAGGTCACTCAAGTCGATCAGGGCCTGCAGCTTGCGCTTGGCGTCGGCCTTGGAAGCGAACGGACCCTTCGCCCCGGCCGCCAGCGTCTTCATCTCGGCCAGCTGCTCGGGGGTGTACGTCGAGGCCTCCGGCGGCGCCTTCTTCGGCGCGTCGTGGCGGATGTGCGTGGTGGCGTAACGCGTGCTGTAGAGCCTGCCCATGGGACCCCTCCGTGAGGTCTGTGGGGTCGGGGGGAATCCCCGACCGTCCCGGATAGTCTGCCCCCGGGTTTGGCGAATGTCAAGCGCCCGGAAAATCAGCCGAAAATGGTGGTTTTGTGAAAGCCGGACGGGGGCCCGGTCAGGATGGGTTCGCTGCGGTCGAAGCGGAAGTCCACGGCGTGGCGGACGGCGCACAGGCGCGGGTCCGGCCAGCTGCGCGGGTAGATCGCCAGCTTGCTGTGGAAGCCGAGCAGCTCGCGCATGCGCGCGTAGCCCTGCAGGTAGCGCTCCATGTCGCACGCGCTGTAGGGGTCCTGCACCGTCGCATACTGGCGCGCGTCGAACAGGTCGGCGAAGCCCCACACCATCAGGCGCTGCTCCAGCAGGTTAAGGTCCACCTTGATCACGTGCAGACGGACCAGCCACTCGGTGCCGTAGTCGGTGAACAAGCGCTCGATGGCCTCGTGCTTGGGGCGGTCGCCGCTCGGGATGCCCGGCTCGTGGCCGGTGGCCCACCACGGGTCCACCTCCACGTCGGTGTCCTCCAAGTCGAGCTTGTCGATCCGGCGCTCCAGCATGCGCTGCAGGATGTCGAGGTCCACGGCCGGAATCTTCACCGGCTTGGTGCCGTCGTACATACCGGTCACCACCGGCTTGCCCGTGCCGTCCACGGCCACCTGCACGTGCTCCACCGCCATGGGCTTGAAGCCCTTCTCGAACATCGCGAGCTCGACGGGTCCGTCCTCCTCCTTGAGGAAGTAGAGCAGGTCGTTGAGCTTCTTGCCGCTCATGGCTGCACGGTCAGGTCGCGCGGGTGAAAGGCGTGCTGGTACTCGCGGCGCCGGCCCCGCGCCGGGAAGGTCACGATGATGTAGCCGTCGCCGTCGCGCACGCGCTTCACCACGCCGTCGCGGTCGCGCACCTTGGTCTTGACGTGCGACAGGAAGCCTTCGGGGTCGGTAACGCGCACGGTGGCGCCGGGTTGGAACTCGCTCACGGCTCACTCCGTTGTGGCCTTGGAAGGGGAGACAAGGGCCGGGGACGATCCGGCGGCATCCATCCCGGGGAGAGCGGCCGACCGTGTTCCGGGCCGTGTGCACTGGGGATGGTTGGGCAGCCTGCACCCGCTACTACTCCGGCCTGACCCGCGTTGCCCACGCGGGGTGTTCCGGTCCGTTCGCGCTGCACCTTGCCGTAGCGCTCCCGTATCGCCGGGAGCCACGCGGGGTCTGTTCTTAGGTGCGCTGCAGGAGCGCGGCGCGGACGAAGCAGTCCTTGGCTTCGAGCAGCTTGCGCAGGCCGGCCGACTTCTCGGCGCAGTCCGGCAGCGTCTCGTCCATCTGGCGTGCGAGGTCGCCGGTGGGCTTGCTGACGGTCTGCAGGTTGGCCGGCAGGTGCTCGTACTCGAACCAGCGCAGGATGGCGCTGAATTCGCGCTCCGGCGCGTAGGCCGGCGTGGTCGCTTGGTTCTGGTCTTCGGACATTGCATCCCCTCCGTGTTGGTGATGTGGACTTCGCGACGCCCGAATCGGTCGAATCCGCTTGTTTCAGGGGACACAGCGGCCGGGACCCTCGGATGGGCGCTTTAACCCGGCTTGATTCCCTGACGGCAGGGCGTCGCGAAGCGAGGCCACTGTGCCCGAGGGGTTGGCGAATGTCAACCCTGTGTGACCGTGTAGCCCTTGCGCGCCATGCACGCGCCGGCGTCGGTGTAGGTGGCCGCGCGTTGCTGCGCCTGAGCGCCTGCGGTGGCGCCCACGATGCTCAGGGTGGCGATGCTGACGGCGGCGGTGCTGCCGCCCACGCCGGTGAGCGCGGCGATGCCCGTGCCGATCAGGGCGCCGTCCACGGCGCGGGCGATGGGGCCCGGCGTGTAGGGGTTGCAGTCGGCGAGGTCGGCCGCGACGCGCGCGCTGGCGGCGTCGGCAGCGGCGGCCTCTTGTGCGGGCGTGCCCGCGTAGGTGGACATGGTGGCGCAGCCGGTGAGACCGACAGCGGCGAGGATCACGATCAGGGCGAGCTTCATGGCTGGCCTCCTTGGGCCGGAGTGCAATTGATTGCACGACCAGCGTCTGGCTACGCCCTGCGCGCCGGCCTGTCAATAGGAAAACCCCCGTGCACCTTGAGCACACGGGGGTTTCGGGGTGGTCCGAGGACGGACCCCAAGGCTTAGTCGAAGTAAGCCTTGATCACCACGCGGTCACCGGCTGCCCAGTCGGTCGTGCCCGCGTTGTTGATGGTCAGTTCTTTGCCCGACAGCGTGACCGCGCCGTCCCACGCGCGCTTGGTCGCGACGGCGGAGTACACGACGACCTCGACGGCCGCCGGCACCTCGGTGCACTTGACCTTGAAGTTGCCGGCCGTCACGTCGGCGGCGGTGGGGCGGTAGACCATCTGGCCTTCCGCGAGCAGGTGCAAGGCACGGCCCTTGATGGTGTCCTTGCCGATGGTGAGCGGCTGCAGCGACTTCTTCATAGCGATTCTCCGACTGGTTGTCCGTTATAGGGCGGTCAGGCCCGGGGCTACGGGAGTACCCGTGAGCCCTGATCGTCGAACCTTCAATGTCGGACCGCAACCCGTCGGCCTTCCTCGTCGGCCGCGCGCAGGCGGTTGTCGTTGCGCTCGGCCATCTGGCGCACGCTGTCGGGAATCTCGAACATGCTGATGCCGTGCTGCACCCACGTCTCGCGGCGCATGGTCAGCCCGTACGCAACGCCCGCCATGGCGTCCGCCACGTCCTTCGAGCCGTTCGGCGGGTGGTCGATCTTGTTCTTCTTGGTATCCCGTTCGAGGGACACCAGCTCCTTCTCGGCGTGCTCGTGCGAGGGCACCCACACCCGGCTCTGGTACAGCGCGGTCTTGAGCGTGTCGTACGGGGTGTTGTCGGTGTCCACGCTGACCAGCCCGGTGATGAAGCCCTTGGTGCGCAGGGTCTGGATCATGTCGCGCGACTGGAAGCTGTCGAGCGTGACCCATTTGATCGGCAGGCCGAGGTCGCGCAGCTTGTAGATCAGGTCGCGAATCTTGTGGAACTGGATTTCGTCGCCGCGCGGCGGCGTGACACGCAGGGTGAAGTCGTACTCGATGCGCGGCAGGCGCTCGATCACGTTCTCGTTGATCTGGATTTCGTCGAAGCCCGACACGTAGCCGCAGGCCACGCCGGCGGCGTCGCCGGTGATGCCCAAGTCGATGTGCACGAAGCGCGGGTACTCGGTGTCGCGGAAGCGCTTCGGGTGGATCGCCAGCTTGGTGTTGAGGAAGTCGCAGGTGTGCGTGCTCAGCACGCTGGTGCGGCGGCCGAAGCACAGCGCCACGGCTTCGTTGTTCATGATGTACGGGTGGCGCGCGAGCGTGGACACGCCGGCGATGTCGCGCAGGGCGTTCATCATGTCCGACTGGAACTCGGTGCGGTAGTCCTCCGGCACGTCCACGATCAGGCCGGCCGCCACGTCCTCGGGGTTGAACTTCTCGTCGGCATCGAGGATGCGCGGCTTGCGCGTCAGGTCGCCGACGAACACCTTGAACCACTTGCCCGAGAAGCGCTCGCTGGGCAGCACGTCCCACGTGCGCTTGTCGTAGATGTAGATGCCGTGGTCGGTCTTGGCCTCCTCGGCCTTCTGGTCGGTGAACTGGCCCGGGTAGCGCTTCGACGACACGATGCAGAAGATGCCGGGCACCACGCCCTTGCGCATGAAGCGCGACTTGCGGCGTCGGCTGATGGTGTTGTACAGCGCCAGCGCCTGATCGTAGCCACCGCCGTCTGGGTTCTTCTTCGAGTCCTCGACGTTGGACATGAAGTTCACCTCGTCGAGGATGCCGCCGAACACGTTCTGGCCGATGGCCGCCGTGTCCGCGCCGGTGACGGGCTTGACGATGATGCGCTTGGGGAAACGCAGCTCGGACTCCACGCCGGTGTCGAACGGGAAGTGGTCCTTGAAGTATTGGCAGCCCAGCAGCAGGTGGCGGAAGCGCTCGAAGTTCAGCGCCTTGGCGAGCTTCTCGTTGAGCGACTGGAAGATGAAGAGGATTTCGTCCGACGCCTGCAGGCCGAAGTAGTTCTGCGGGTGCAGGATGCAGCTCAGCCGGTACAGCTGGTACGCGCAGGTCCAGATCGCCAGCGTGGTCTTCGCGGTGCCGATGGCGCCGGTCAGCACCACCTCGTTGTACTGGCCGGAGTTCATGCGCACGAACTCCTTGACCACCTCCGGGTAGGCCTCGCTGCGGCGGTCGAGGAAGTAGCGGTCGAGCAGGAACGTGTCGGGCGCGACCGGCACGTGCGAGTGGGTCTCCAGAATGTGGCCGACCTCCTGCAGGTGGCGCAGGCCCGGCGCGGGCTCGCCGCTGCGCAGCGCGCTCACGTTGGCGCCGATGTCCTGCAGCTGCGCGCGCACGTACTCGACCTGCTCGTCGAACGGCAGGCGCTGCACCAGCTGCAGGAAGCGCTCCTGCTTGGCCTTGAGCGTGACCGGCAGGCGCGGCAGGTAGCTAAGAACCGCTGGGTTCAACACGGGTGCATTCCCCTTCGATGGCCTCACGCGTCAGGTCGGCCAGCTCGGCCAGTGCACTGCGCTGGTCTTGGTGGAGCTCGAAGGCCACCTCGAACACCGGCTTGGCCGCCGGGTCGCTCGGGTCGCCGCCGAAGCCGAAGGTGCCGGTCACGGTCTTCGGCGCGCGCTTGAGGTAGCCGGTCTCCAGCTGCAGGTCGGCCAGCGCGGACAGGCCGTGCTGGTAGTCCTTGAACAGCTTGGTCAGGCCGTCGGTGACCACCGGCAAGCCCTTCTCGCGCTCGTACATCTTCATGATGCGCTCGCGCTGCAGCTTGACGATCTCCTCCCAGTGGCCCATCACGTCGAGCCGCTGGTGCATCTTGCGCTGCGCGTTCTTGTCCTTGGCGTCGTCGCCGACCGCGCCGACCGCGACCTTGGCGAGGGCGTGCTCCTGCCGGGGCTGCAGCACGCGGCTGCGGTAGCGCTGCACCTGCTTGACCAGCGTGTCGTACTTGGTGTCCTTGAAGTAGCCCCAGTCCTCCTGCAGCACGGTCGCCACCTTCTGCGGGCTGTCGCCGCGCAGGAGCATGGTGTCCATCCCGGTCTGCTGCTCGGTGGTCATTTCCGCGAAGCGCCCGTAGGCGCCTTCCTTCGGAGGAGCGGGCGCCTTCGGGGGTTTGGCGGGGAGCTTCTTGCGTCCCATGGCTCAGCGGATCAGTCGAGGAAGTCCAGCGTCGCGTACGGGGCGTCGTCCTTCACCTTCACGTCGGGCAGCTCGGCCAGCATCGAGGCGAGGTACTGCTCGCCCTCCGACGACGCCAGCTGCTTGAGCACCGCCGCCATCAGGTGGTCCACGCCCTTGCCCGCCGCGCGCACCTTGTCGGCGACCTCGCGGAAGTCCTTGAGCTGGTGGGTCTGCAGGCGCAGCCAGATGTTCTCGTAGCCGCCGTAGTCGAACACCATGTAGCCCTGCGGCAGGGTGTCGCCGTAGTTCGCGAACAGGGTGTTCAGGACCTTGGCGAGGTCGTCGATGGTCTTGATCTCCTTCGCCGCGTCCTTGAACTGCTGCTGCATCTCCTTCGGCAGCGACTTCGCGGTCGCGTTGATCAGCTTCTTGAACTCCGCCTCGTCGGCGAAGCCGAACAGCTCGGCGGTGACGCCCTCGCTGTACTTCTCGTTGAGGGACTCGACCAGCTTGACGAACTTGGCCGGGTCCATCTTGCCGCCGATGATGTTGTGGCGGACGGTCTGGAAGGCCATGTCGTCGTCGTTGAGCTCGACCAGCGTGACCGGCACTTCGGTGAATCCCTGCAGCTTGGCGACCTCCCAGCGGTGCTCGCCGCCGACGATCTCGTACTCGCCGGCCTTGCTCGGGTGCGGGCGCACGAGGATCGGGTCGGTGATGCCCATCTTCTCGATGTTGTCGCTGAGCAGGTTGAACTGCTTCTCCGACATCTCGTTCGGGTTGAGCGGGTTGGCGTGCAGCAGGCCGATGGCGACGAACTGGCGCCCCATCTCCTTGGTCTTTTCGGCAGCGGTCTTGGTCATGGTCGGGGTCTCAGAGGAGCATCTGGCGCAGGGTCTCGTCCACGATCTCGTCGATGCGGCCGAGGTTGCCCTGCAGGATGGAATAGAACGGGTACTGCTCGTTGGCGTGCATCACCGGATGGTCAGCCACCGCGAGGATCAGCGCGGCCTTCTTCTTGAGGTGCTCGCGGTAGGCGGCGACGTAGTGCGGCTGGCGCTGCGCGGCCGCGTAGACCATGCGCTTGATGTCGCGGTCGAACTTCACCCACACGCGCAGCTTGTCGTAGAACACGTCCTCGTCGTCGATGGTCAACAGCGAGCCGTCCTTGAGCACGATCACGTTGTTGCCGTGGCGGTCGAGGCCGCCGATCACGCCGTCGAACACGCAAATCTTGAACAGCTCCAGCTTGGTCTGCTCGGACAGCCACTGGTCCATGTACGGGCGCATCTTTACCGTCGCGATGACCGGGTGCCAGCGCTGCATCACGCCGTAGCCTTCCTTGTCGTCGTACACCACGTGGGTGCCGATCTTCTGCAGGCCGAACAGGGGCTTCATCTGGTCCACAAGGTGCTGGTGGTGCGCCACCTCGATGTACGTGCGGTTGTGCTTGCGGCGGAACTTCTGGAAGTGGCGCTCGCCGTGCCAGTCCACCCAGCGGTGCAGGTACTGCTTGACCACGTGGATACCGCGCTTTTCCTTGACGATGGTGAAACTGTCGTCCACGGGCAGGATGTCAACGTGCATCAGGCGGTCTCGATGTCGGGGAGGTCCACGGTCTGGCCGGCGAGGGCGTGCGTGGAGTCGCTCAGGAATTGGATGCGGCCGTCCTGCACGAAGTGGTGACAGGTCTCGCTCTGGAAGTGCAGGCCCTCGTCGCACACGTCGCAGTCGGGCTCGCAGCCGCTGACGGTGGCGAGGATCGACGGGCTCAGGGTGGGACGCGCAAGGTCGCCGTTGAAGGACCAGCGCGGGCGCGGCGCGTCCGGTCCGGTGGGCAGGGCGTGCACGTAACCGCAACCGGGGCACGTGTAGCGCACGCCGGCACGCTCGCCCCGGAGCGTGTAGTAAGCGACCTTGTTGCCCATCACGCCCCCTTCGTGAAGTGCCCGGTGAGCACGCTGGCGTCGCGGTACCCCGCGCAGCGCAGCCCCACCTTGAAGATGTACCAGTCCGTTTGCCACGCGTTGACCACCGAGTCGCGGAAGTCGAACTCCAGCTTCTCCGCAAGGAACTTGAGCTGGCCCTCCGCCTGCAGCTCCCGCACCATGCGCTCGACTTCCACCTCGCCCCCGGCCGCGCGCTTTGCAATTA
>DASWSY010000382.1:0-6044 GCA_036402415.1 Rhizobacter sp.
ACGCGCGGCACCACGCGCACGATGGCGTAGTCATACGTGTGCAGCGTGGGCACGGGCGGCCTCCTCCATGAAGGCGCGCGGTGCCTGCAGCCGGCGCGTGAAGTAGTCGAGGTAGGCGCGGCGCTGGGCGTCCGGGCCCGAGAAGAACGGGTCGTGCGCCAGCCAGGCCTCGGGAATCAGCGCCACGACCTCGGTGATGCGCTCCGGCGTGAACGCGGCGGCCATGGCGGCATCGACCTCGTGCAGGCGGTTCGCGAAGGGCAGCAGCACGTGCTCCCTGATGGGCACGAAGGGCTTGGCCGCGCGCTGCAGGAAGTCATCCCAGCTGTGGTGGAAGTAGAGCGCCGCGCCGTGGTCGATGAGCCAGAGCCCGCGGTGCCACAACAGGAGGTTGGCGTTGCGCGGCGTGCGGTCGATGTTGGTGACGAAGGCGTCGAACCAGACGATGCGCGAGGCGAGCTCGCCGTCAGGCCGCTCGGCCAGCGGGTCGAAGGTGACGGACGCAGGCAGGTAGTCGAGCGCGAGGTTGAGCCCGTCGCTCGCGCGGATGAGCTCCTGGATCTCGGGGTCGGGCTCGGTCCGTGCGAGTTCGGCGTCGAGCTGCATGAAGACGATCTCGGGCACCGGCAGCCCGGCTGCACGGGCGAGTTCGCCGGCCACGAGCTCGGCGATCAGCGCCTTCGGGCCCTGCCCCGCGCCGCGGAACTTGAGCACGTACAGCCCGTCGTCGTCGGCCTCCACGATGGCCGGCAGCGAGCCGCCTTCGCGCAGGGGCGTGAGGTAGCGGGTGGCGTGGACGGTGCGCAGCGCGGGCATGCGCGGCATTGTCCTCTGAAGGAGGGGACGACCGCGCCGGCGAAGCGTCAGGCCGAGAGGGCGAGCAGCGCTTCTTCGTGCCAGTAGTCGACCGCGGCGTACCAGCCCTCCCACACGCAGCCGTTGCAGCCGCGACCGCAGCAGGTGGTGGGCTCGGGTGGCGGCGCACGCAGCACCACGCCCGCGACGCGAGCGCGCTGCTGCAGTTCATCGAACAGGGCCCGGGCATGGGCCACGGTGGTGATCGGGGTCGACATGGAGCGCGCGAGGATAGCCTCACCATGACAAGATCGCAGCCCCGGAGGTGAGCACCATGGCATGGTTCGACGGATTCGAGGCGAAGCGGTATGAGGTCAACGGCCAGCAGATCCATGCGCGCACCGGCGGCCGCGCCGGTGGCCCGCCGCTGCTGCTCCTTCATGGCTTTCCGCAGACCCACGTGATCTGGCACCGTGTGGCGCAAGCCTTGCGCGAGCGCTTCTTCCTCGTGATGCCCGACCTGCGCGGCTACGGCGATTCGTCCAAGCCGCCCGGCGACCCGGAGCACCTCACCTACAGCAAGCGTGCGATGGCCGCCGACATGGTGGCGCTGATGCACGCGCTCGGCCACGAGCGCTTCGGTCTCGTCGGCCACGACCGCGGCGGGCGTGTGGCGCACCGCCTGGCGCTCGACCACCCGGATGCGGTCACGAAGCTCAGCGTGCTCGACATCGCCCCCACGCTCGACATGTACGAGGCGACCGACATGCGCTTCGCGTCCGCCTACTACCACTGGTTCCACCTGATCCAGCCCGCGCCGCTGCCCGAACGCATGATCGGCGGCGACCCGCTCTTCTACCTGCGCTGGAAGCTGGGCGGCTGGGGCAGCGCCGGCATGGGCTACCTCGAGCCCGAGGCCATCGCCGAATACGAACGCTGCTTCGTCGTGCCGGAGAGCATCCACGCGATCTGCGAGGACTACCGCGCCTCGGCCGGCATCGACCTGGAGCACGACCGCGCCTCGCGCGCGGCCGGCGAGCGCATCGCCTGCGACCTGCAGGTGCTGTGGGGTTCGCGCGGCGTGGTGCAGCGCATGTTCAAGCCGCTGGAGCTCTGGCAGGCGCAGTGCGCGGGCCGCGTGAGCGGCGAGGCGCTGCCCTGCGGGCACTTCGTGCCGGAAGAAGCGCCCGCCGAGACGGCGCGGGCGCTGCTGGCCTTCTTCTAGATCAGGAGCGAAGAATGCCGTCGGGCCCGAAGATGCCCAGCTTGACCGCCGTCGTGCCCACGTAGGGCGCGGCGTTGGTGAAGTTGACGGCGACTTCGCCCACTTCGAAGTTGCGCAGGCCGGCGAGTGCCGCGCGCAGCTTGTCGCGCGTGACGTCGCGGCCCGCGCGCTTCAGCGCCTCGGCGATCACCTGCGCGTTGATCCAGCTTTCCAGGCCGAGGCCGGTGGTGGTGAGGCCGGCCGCTTCCATCGACGCATGGAAGTTGCGCACCACCGCGAACTTCATCACCTGCGCGCTCGGGAACACCGAGGCCATGGCCAGGCCGGTGAGGTGCTTGCCCAGGCGCTTGGTGTCGGTGAAGGTGACCGACAGGCCGATCACCGGCAGGCCGGCGGCCTTCTCGCGCAGCGAGAGGATGAGGTCGGTGGTGCCGGTGCCGGTGGTGCCGAGGAACACCGCGCCGGCCTTGCTGTCGACGATCTGCTGCGCGGCTTCGGCGTGGTTCTTGCCGTCGACCGCGAGCGCGATCGACGCCACGGCCTTGAGTTTCTGCTCGGACAGCACGCGCTGGGTGTTGGCCAGCACTTCCTTGCCGAAGGGGTTGTCGAGGTAGACGACCGCGATGTCCTGCAGGCCCATCTGCACGAGCTGCTGCACCATGCGCGTGACTTCGTCGGTGTAGCTCGGGCGGATGTGGAAGGTGAACTTGTGCTCGGGCTTGCGCAGCGAGGCCGCGCCGGTGATGGGGCCCAGCACCGGGATGCCGGCCTTCTCGGTCATCGGCAGGATGGCGCCGTTGTTGGGCGTGCCGATCAGCGACATGAAGGCGAGTGCGCTGCCGCCGTCGATCATCTTCTTGATGTTCTCGACGGTGCGCGGTGCCTGGTAGCCATCGTCCTGCGTGACGATCTTGAGCTCGCGGCCGTGGACGCCGCCCGCCTTGTTGATCTGGGCGAAGGCGGCCTGGATGGCCTTGATGTGGTCCTGCCCGGCGTTGCCGAGCGGGCCGCTCAAGGCGGTCGAGTTGCCGATGGTGATCGACTTTGCGGTCACGCCGTCTTCGGCGGCCCAGCTCGGCGCGAGCCAGGTCGCAGCGCCGAGCGCGGCGGCCCCCTGACTGGCACGGGTTAGGAAATGGCGTCGGTTCAGAGTGTTCATGCAGGCTGTCTCCTCGTATGTCGTTGTGGATCGATGTTCACAGACGTGCTCAAACCGACGGTATCCGTTCAAACGTGATCAGTTCAAACGCGAAGTGTCAGGTCGGGCCCCATCACCCCCAGCTTCACCGGCAGGGTGCCCACGTAGGGCGCGGCGGCGCTGAAGTTGATGACCAGCTCGCCGAGCTCGAAGCCGCGGATGCCCGCAAGCGACGCGCGCAGCTTGTCCCGGTTGAGGTCGCGCCCGGCGCGCCGCACGCCTTCGATCAGCACGCGGGCGTTGATCCAGCTCTCGACCGCCGAGCCGGTGGGCGCTTCGAACTTCATCGCGTCCATGTCGGCCTGGTACTCGCGGATCAGGGCGAACTTCTTGCTCTTGAAGCTCGGGAAGATGGTGGCCATGGCCAGGCCCAGGGCCTTGTCCTTGCCCAGGCGCGGCAGGTCGGAGTAGGTGACCGACAGGCCCACGATGGGAATGGAGCCCATGCTGGCGCGCAGGGCGATCACGAAGTCGGTCACGCCCGCACCGGTGGTCGCCAGGAACACCGCGCCGGCGCGCGAGGCCTCCACGCGCTGCGCCACGTCGGCGGCGTTCTTGCCGTCGAAGGCGAGCGCGAATTCGCCGCTGGCGGTGAGCCGGGCCGCGGCCAGCGCCGCCTTGCCCTGCGCCAGCACTTCCTTGCCGAACGGGTTGTCGAGGTAGACGAAGGCGATGTTGGACAGGCCCATCTTCACCAGCTGCTCGACCATGCGTGTCACTTCCTCGCCATAGCTCGGGCGGATGTGGAACACGTTGCGCAGCTGCGGGTTGCGCAGGGCGCCCGAGCCGGTGATCGGGCCGACCAGCGGCAGGCCGGCCTTCTCGATGATGGGCAGCAGGGCGGCGGTGTTGGGCGTGCCGACCTGCGACACGAGCGCCATCACCGAGTTCTCGGCCACCATCCGCTGCACGTTCTCGGCCGACTTGGCGGGCTGGTAGGCGTCGTCCATCGTGAGAAGGAGCAGCTCGCGGCCATGCAGGCCGCCGGCGCGGTTGACCGCGGCGAACGCGGCCTGGATGCCCATCACGTGGTCCTGGCCCGAGGCGCCCAGCGGGCCGGTGAGCGGCAGCGAGCTGCCGAAGGTCACGTGCCGGGAAGACATGGCTTCCACCGCGACGGCCGAGGTCGGCAACCACGCGGCAATGCCGAGTGCGCTGGCGGTCTGGGCGGAACGGCTGAGGAAGAGGCGGCGATTCATCGTCATGGGACTTCGGAAAGAGGCAGTTGCAGGAGAACCGCGGACGGCGTTCGCGCCAACTTGAGGGGCGTTACGACCGTTTACGCGTGGCTGGCCGGCAGACTAGTGACCGGGCGTGCCTTTCGTGAGACGCCTAGGTGACACGGCGGCGATTCAGGCGCCAGAGTGCGACGCCGTTCACGCTTGTTTGGCACGACTTGCTATGCACGCGCGTGCACAAACAACGTGTGGGCGCCCCCGGCTGGGCTGCGGGAAGCGTTTCAGCGGGCCGGGGTGGCCAGGAACGTGACCTTCACCACGTCGCCCTGCAACAGGCTGAGCCGGCGGCCCTCGATGCGGTAGCTGTCGATCGCGGCCAGCGCCTGGAGGAAGCGGCCTTCCTGTTCCATCAGCTCCGGCGTGCAGGCCATGCGCGTGGTGGCGACGGGCTTCAGCGCGAGCGTGGTGCCGCGTTGCAGGTAGCGCCCGCGCAGCGTGTTGCAGCCGGCAAAGCCGGTGAGGCGCTGCTGCGCGGCGCCGAGCCGCAGATGCACGGGACCGCGCGCGCCCGGCGTGGCGACCGGGGCGCCGTCCAGCGTCTGCAGCGTCCAGCGCGTGTCGCGCAGCGCGGTGTTGCGCTTGGCCTCGGGTGAGGAGGTGGGCGCGGCCCACAGCGCAGGGGCCAGGCTTGCGGCGGCGCAGAGGGCCGCGAGGCGTGTGAGGAACGGTGGGGGCATGCAGGCTCGCGCGACGGGGACCGGACGAGCATACGAAGCAAGAAGGGCGGTGTCCATGGCGCATTTCGCACCCGCCGCTCGCGCGTGCCGCGTCTACCATCGTGCGACCACGGGTCGTCGAGGGGACAGCATGCACGCCTGGCTGGACAAGCTCAACCAGTACTTTCCGGTGCGCTACACCGCCTGGCTGATGTGCGCCGTGGGCCTGCTGCTCAGCGCGTTCACCTGGGTGGCATTCGGCACCGGCGGTGGCCTCGTGCTGCTCTTCGCGCTGCTGCTCGGCCTGGGCCTGCGCGACGTGCTGCAGCCGCGCCATTCGGTGCTGCGCAACTACCCCGTGATCGGACACCTGCGCTTCCTGCTCGAGTTCATCCGGCCCGAGATGCGGCAGTACTTCATCGAGAGCGACAACGAAGCCGCGCCCTTCTCGCGCCAGCAGCGTTCGCTCGTCTACCAGCGCTCCAAGGGTGAATCGGACAAGCGGCCCTTCGGCACGCAGATGGACGTGGGCGCGAACGGCTACGAGTGGATCAACCACTCGCTCGTGCCCACCGAGCTGGCCACGCACGACTTCCGCGTGACCATCGGCGCGGGCCGTGCACAGCCCTACTCGGCAAGCGTCTTCAACATCTCGGCGATGAGCTTCGGTGCGCTGTCGGCCAACGCCATCCTCGCGCTCAACGCGGGCGCGAAGCGCGGCAACTTCGCGCACGACACCGGCGAGGGCTCGATCAGCGACCACCACCGGCAGCACGGCGGTGATCTGATCTGGGAGATCGGTTCGGGCTACTTCGGTTGCCGCGATGCGCAAGGCCGCTTCGACCCCGAGCGCTTCCGCGCGAGCGCGACCTTGCCGCAGGTCAGGATGATCGAGCTCAAGCTGAGCCAGGGCGCCAAGCCCGGCCACGGCG
>DASWSY010000383.1:0-9950 GCA_036402415.1 Rhizobacter sp.
GTCCAATGACTACCTGGGCCGATCCCCCGAGCGGATCGCCGGCCGGCTTGTCGCGTCATCCCCCATGACGCCCTGACCGGCCACTCCTACACTGCCGCGCACCACAGCGCGAGCAAGGAGACAGGAGATGGCCCTCTTCCCCGATTGGCGCGTCAGGCGCCCCGTACCCGGTGTCGTCGTCGCCCCCGACGAACGCCTGCCCTGGCCGCAGACCTTCGCGATGGGCGTGCAGCACGTGATCGCGATGTTCGGCGCCACGGTGCTGGCGCCGCTCTTGATGGGCTTCGACCCCAACGTCGCCATCCTGATGAGCGGCGTGGGCACGCTGATCTTCTTCTTCGTCGTCCAGGGCCAGGTGCCGAGCTACCTCGGCTCGAGCTTCGCCTTCATTGGCGTCGTGATCGCCGCCAGCGGCTACGCCGGCAAGGGGCCCAACCTCAACCTCGGCGTGGCGCTCGGCGGCATCATCGCCTGCGGGGCGCTCTACACGCTGATCGGCGTGATCGTGCACTTCACCAACGTGCGCCATTTCCGCTCCAGCACCATCGCCGGACTGGAAGTCGACGAAGTGGAGCAGGGGCGCGCGCTGCACTGGATCGAGCGCCTGATGCCCCCGGTCGTCACCGGCTCGGTGGTCGCCGTGATCGGCCTGAACCTCGCCGGCGTGCCGATCAAGAACATGGCGCCCACCGCCTTCGACGCCTGGATGCAGGCGCTGACCTTCGTGAGCGTGGGCCTGGTGGCGGTGTACACGCGCGGCATGGTGCAGCGCCTGCTGATCCTCGTCGGCCTGATCGCGGCAAGCGTGGTCTACGCGGTGCTCACCAACGGCCTGGGCCTGGGCAAGCCGATCGACTTCTCGGGCATCGCCGCCGCGCCGCTCTTCGGCCTGCCGAAGTTCGCGGCCCCTGTCTTCAGCGGCGAGGCCATGCTGCTCATCGCGCCGGTGGCGCTCATCCTCGTGGCCGAGAACCTCGGCCACATCAAGGCGGTGAGCGCGATGACCGGGCGCGACCTGAACCCGATGCTTGGCCGCGCCTTCATCGGCGACGGCGTGGCCACCATGGTGAGCGGCGCGTCCGGTGGCACCGGCGTCACCACCTACGCCGAAAACATCGGCGTGATGGCGGCGACCAAGATCTACTCGACGGCGATGTTCGTGGTGGCCGCGCTGATCGCCATCGTGCTCGGCTTCAGCCCGAAGTTCGGCGCGCTGATCCAGGCCATTCCGCTGGCGGTGATGGGCGGGGTGAGCATCGTCGTCTTCGGCCTCATCGCGGTGGCCGGCGCCAAGATCTGGGTCGACAACCAGGTCGACTTCAGCGACAACCGCAACCTCGTCGTGGCCGCGGTCACGCTCATCCTCGGGACCGGCGACTTCACGCTCAAGTTCGGCACCTGGTCGCTGGGCGGCATCGGCACCGCCACCTTCGGGGCGATCGCGCTGTGGGCCCTGCTCGGGCGCAAGCGGCCCGACGAGCCTCCCACGCCGAACCGCTCGTGAGCTGAGGCGCTTCAGGCCTGCACCGGCAGCACCCCGACGGGGTGGGCCTGGGGCAGGCTCACGGTGAAGCAGCTGCCTTGGCCCACGCGGCTCTCCACCGCGAGGGCGCCACCCATGAGCTGCACCAGGCGCTGGGTGATGACGAGCCCGATGCCGGTGCCTTCGACGCCGCTGCGCTCGATGCCGAGCCGGTTGAAGGGCTCGAAGAGGTGCTCCTGCTGCTCGGCACTCAGGCCGATGCCGGTGTCTTCCACTTCCAGCCGCACCTGCCCGTCGGCATCGACCGGCCAGCGCAGCGTGACGCTGCCGCCGGGCCGGTTGTACTTGATGGCGTTGCTGAGCAGGTTGACCAGCACCTGGCGCAGCCGCAGGTGGTCGGCCCGCACGCAGGTGGTGACGAGCGCCATCTCACGCTCGGAGCGGTCGACCGTCATGCGCACGCCCGCGGCGTCGGCCGCGTTGGCCACCAGCGCCAGCGCCTCGCTGGTGACGATGTGCACGGGCACCACCGCCGGCAGCATCGCCACGTTGCCGCCCTCGATGCGCGAGAGGTCCAGCACGTCGTTGATCATCGCCAGCAGGTGCGCGCCGGCCTGCGAGATGTGGTCCACCCGCGCGCGCTGCGCGGGGGTGAGCGGGTGGGCGCTGTCGAGCGAGAGCAGCTGCGCGAAGCCGAGCACGGCGTTGAGCGGCGTGCGCAGTTCGTGGCTCATGCGCGAGAGGAACTGGGTCTTGGCGGCGTTGGCGCGCAGCGCCGCCTGCGCCGCCACCTCGGCTTCTTCGGCGCGACGGCGCGCCGTGGTGTCGATGGTCACGCCGCGCAGCAGGCGCCGGCCGTCGTCGGTGTCGACCACGGTCGCCATGCTGCTCATCCACAGCAACCGGCCGTCGGCGGCCTGGAAGCGGTATTCGATCGACTGCGGCGCGCCGGCCATCTGTGCCGCAAGCACCTCGCCCATGGCACGGTCGCGGTCGTCGGGGTGCACGTGCGACGACCAGAAGAGCGGCTGTTTCCAGCTCGCCATCGGGTGGCCGGTGATGGCCTCGGCCTTGTCGCTCACGTAGGTGAAGCGGCGTTCCTCGAGGTCGGCCTCCCAGAAGATGCCGTCGACGGAGTTCACGAGGTCGAGGAAACGCTGCTGGCTGCTGCGCAGCGCCTGCTCGGCTTGCATGCGCTCGGTGATGTCTTCGGCGACGGTGATGAAGTAGTCGGGCTGGCCGTCGGGCCTGCGCACGAGCGTCGTGGTGGCGTTGGCCCACACCGCGTGGCCCTGGGCGTGCAGGTAGCGCTTGGTGCACTGGTAGCGCACGAGCTCGCCGCTCAGGAGCCGCTGGCGCTGCGCCAGCTCGGCCGGCAGGTCCTCGGCGTGCGTGACCTGGTCGGTGCGCAGCGCCATCTGCGCCTCGCGGCTGCGCCCGAGCATCTCGCACATGCGCTGGTTCACCAGGCGCGGCGTGCCGTCCAGCGCGAGCTGCACGATGCCCACGCCTGCGAGATCGAAGGTGGCCTGCAACTGCTCCTGTTGCTGGCGCAGGGCCTGCTCGGCCGCGCTGCGGGCTCGCTCTGCGCGCACCGCGCCCATGATGGCGGCCGCGCTGGCAAAGAGCGGCTGCAGTCGCTCGACCAGCGCCTGGTCGTAGCCGCCCTCGCGGTTGGCCAGGCCCAGCACGCCCACCATCTCGCCGCCGTGGAAGAGGGGCACCCCGAGGAAGGCGCGCAAGGCCGGGTGGCCGGCGGGTATGCCGGCACGCCGCGGGTCGTGGAGCGGGTTGTTGGCGATCACGACCTCGCCGCTCCTCACCGCCGCGCCGAAGAGCGTGTCGAGGTTGCGGAACTCGAGCGCGTCGCCGGGGCCGCCGCGCTTGTGCCGCGCCATCAGCGCGCGCGTCTCGTCGTTCCAGGCGATGTCGGTCAGCACCTCGATGCGCAAAAAGGGCGCGCCGTGCCCGTCGAGCAGCACGTCGGCGAGGAAGCCGTATTCGCTGCCCGTCCAGGCGAGCAGGTCGGTGAGCAGGGGGTCGAACACCTCGCGGGGCGGTGCCGCGCGGATGTAGCGGGACTGCACCCGCCCGATGATCGCGGCGAGGTCTTGAGGGCTCACAGACGATTCGCTCAAGGTCGTCGCGCCAGTGTCGGGAAGTCGGTTCACTGTGGCACAGCGCCCGGGGCTTGGGAAGCCGAGGCCCTGCTCGAAAACACCCACTATTGCCGCGCCCGGCCCCTGATGCACACTCGTGCGCACCCTGTGTCTGGCATCTGGAGTCCCGCCGAATGACCCGCTTCACCCCTTCGTCGATCAACCGCCGCCAGTGGCTCGCGGCCGCCGCCACGCTCGCCGCCAGCCCCGCGGCCTGGGCCCAGAGCGCCTGGCCGGCGGCCAAGCCCGTGCGCATCGTCGTCCCGTTCGCGCCGGGCGGCACCACCGACATCCTCGCGCGTGCGATGGCGCCGGAACTCAGCCGCGCCTTCAACGCGCAGTTCATCGTCGACAACAAGCCCGGTGCCGGTGGCAACGTGGGTGCCGACCTGGTGGCCAAGTCGCCGGCCGACGGCTACACGCTGCTGATGGGCACCGTGGGTACGCACGGCATCAACCAGTCGCTCTATCCGAAGATGCCCTTCGACCCGATCAAGGACTTCGCCCCCATCACGCTGGTGGCCGGCGTGCCCAACGTGCTGGTGATGAACCCGGCGCGCGCCGAGGCCGCGAAGATCAATTCGGTGGCCGACCTGATCAAGTACGCGCGCGCCAATCCCGGCCGGCTCAACATGGCCTCCAGCGGCAACGGCACCTCGATCCACCTGTCGGGCGAGCTCTTCAAGAGCATGACCGGGACCTTCCTCGTGCACTTCCCCTACCGCGGCTCGGGCCCGGCGCTGCTCGACCTGATCGGCGGCACGATGGACCTGATGTTCGACAACCTGCCCTCGGCCATGCCGCAGATCAAGGCCGGCAAGTTGAAGGCACTGGCCGTCACGACCGCGCAGCGCAGCGCCGCCCTGCCCGAGGTGCCCACCATCGCCGAGGCGGGTGTGGCGGGCTTCGAGGCGAGTTCGTGGTTCGGGCTGCTCGCGCCGGCCGGCACGCCCGCCGACATCGTCAACCGCATCCAGCAGGAAACGGCGAAGTCACTCGGTGCGCCCGAGCTGAAGGAGCGGCTGCTCTCGCAGGGCGCCATTCCGAGCGGCATCAAGCCGGCCGAGTTCGCCGCCTACATCGCCGCCGAAACGAAGAAGTGGGCGCAGGTCGTGAAGGTCTCCGGCGCGAAGGTCGACTGACGCGCGCGTCGGCGGCCGCTTAGAGGTTCTTGAAGCGCTTCTTGAGCGCGGCCTGCAGCTCGCGGGCCTCATCCACCGTGCCGGGCAGCGGGTGCTGCTCGTCCTTGATGCGCTGGATGTCCTCGACCATGCAGCGCAGCTCCTGCAGCGTCTTGCGGCCACCGGCATCGAGTGCGTCGGCCGGCATCGCGTCGGCAAGCTTCAGCACGAGCTCGCTGAGCTTGCCGATCTGCTTGCCGTATGACGCCACCTCGCGCAGCACACGCGCCTCGGTGTCCACGTCGCCGGCCCGGAAGAGCAGTGCCGGCGCGATGTCCTGCGCGACGGAGCCGCTCAGGGGCCAGTGCACGATGGGGCTGTAGTTGAGCAATGACATGGCAGTCTCCCTGGATGGAAGTTCCATGGTGCGACGCAGCATGAAGGCCGTCAAGCCAGCGCGGCCACCGGCGCCCACGTGACAATGCCACCTCGATGACCGGCTCCCCCACGAACGACTACCGCCGCAACGGCCTGCGCGACGACCTGCTGGCGGCCGCCATCGTGGCGGTGCTGCTGATCCCGCAAAGCCTGGCCTACGCACTGCTCGCCGGCTTGCCGCCCCAGGTGGGGCTGTACGCGAGCGTGCTGCCGCTGGTGGCGTATGCGCTGGTGGGTGCGAGCAGCGTCAACGCCGTCGGCCCGGCCGCGGTGCTCGCCCTCATGACGCTGCAGGCCATCGCGCCGCTGGCCGGGCAGGTGGACCCGGCCATGGCCGCCGTGGTGCTCGCCTGCGAAGTCGGTCTGCTGCTGGCCGTGGCCGCCGCGCTCAAGCTCGACGCGCTGGCCGCGCTGCTGAGCGCACCGGTGCTGCAGGGCTTCTCGGTGGGCGCGGCGATCTCGATCGCGCTCTCGCAATTGCCGGCCTTGCTGGGCAGCCCGGCGCAGGGCGTGCACCTGCGGGCGCTGGCGGTGAGCTGGACCCAGGCGGCACGGGCGGGCGAGGGCGTTCACCTGGCCACCGTT
Source organism: Rhizobacter sp. (assembly GCA_036402415.1). Classification (GTDB taxonomy): domain Bacteria; phylum Pseudomonadota; class Gammaproteobacteria; order Burkholderiales; family Burkholderiaceae_C; genus Rhizobacter. The sequence goes on from DASWSY010000383.1 coordinate 5,787, forward strand.
GCTTTCGGCCTGGGCACGCTCGCCGTGCTGCTGGTCGCACGCCGGCGCCTGCCGGCGCTCGCCGCTCGGTGGCTGAACACGGGACTCGCGCAGATCGTGGGGCGCGCGGCGCCACTCGCGGTGATCGCGGTTGCGACCGGGCTGGCCTGGGCGCTTGCCGCCCCCTCGCACGGTGTGCAGGTGGTGGGCGAGCTGCCGGCCTTGCACTCGCCGCTCGCGTTGCCGCTCTTCGACGCGGAGCTGTGGCTTGCGCTGCTGCCTTCGGCCGCGCTGCTGGCGCTCGTCACCTTCGTCAGCAGCTTCGCAGTGGCCGAACGCCTGGGGCTGCAGCGCGGCGAACACGTCGACGGCCGGCGCGAGCTCGCGGGCCTGGCCGCGTCCAACCTGGTGGCGGGCGTGTCGGGTGGCATGCCGGTCGGAGGCAGCTTCTCGCGCAGCGCGCTCAACGCCGACGCGGGTGCGCGCACGCGCTGGGCGGGCGCGTGGACGGCGCTCTTTCTCGCGCTGGCCGCGCTGCTGCTGGCTGCGCCGCTTGCCTGGCTGCCGCGTGCGGTGCTGGCCGCGACCATCGTGGTGCCGGTGCTGGCCGCGGCCGAGTGGAAGGCCTTCGGCGAAGCCTGGCGCTACTCGCGGCGCGAAGCGCTGCTGATGGGCGTGGTGGCCGCGATCACGGTGCTGCACACCGCGCAGTGGGCGCTGGGCGTGGGCGTGCTGGTGTCGATCGCCCTCGTGCTGCAGCACGCCGCCCGCCCCCACGCCGCGCTGATCGGCCGTGTGCCGGGCACCGAGCACTACCGCAACGTCGAACGCTACGCCACCGAGCTCACGCCCGGCGTGCTGAGCTTGCGCGTCGACGAAAGCCTGCTTTTTCTCAACGCCCGCCAGCTCCCCGGGCTGGTGGCGCGCCACCTCGACGGGCACCCCGACACCCGCCGCGTGGTGCTGCAGATGACACCGGTCAACCGAATCGACCTGAGCGGGCTGGAGGCGCTGCGCACACTGCAGACGGTGCTCTGGGAACGCGGCGTCCGCCTCGACCTGTCGGAGGTGAAAGGCCCGGTGCTCGACGGCCTGCGCGCTGCGCGATGGTCACGCTGGTTCGCCGGCCGGCTCTACCTGAGCCACCACCAGGCGGTGCGCGACGAGCAGGGCATGGCGCCCTGACGGGGCACCCTCACGGCCGCGACATGGCCACCGGCTTGTCACGCAGCGGCTTGCGCAGCGCTTCCTGCGCAAGATCGCGTGCCGAGCCCAGCGCGAGCGCGAGGAAGGCCAGCGCGCAGAGCTTGTAGGTAACGCTGGCCCAGCGCAGCCCGGCGCGCTTGAAGACACGGTCGACGATCGCGGCGCAGACGAAGCACCACAGCACCGACGAAGCCATGAAGCCGGCGAAGAAGACGCCGTAGTCCGCGGCCGTGGGCGCCGTCACGCCGACGGCGCCCATCGCACTGCCGAGTGCGGCCCAGTAGGCCACGTTCTGCGGGTTCGTCACCGACAGCATCACGCCAGACCGCAAGGCCTGCTGGCGCCGCGCGTCGCCGCCGAGTTCGACGCTGAACTCGCGGCCCGCCGCGCGCCAGGCATCGCGCGCGAGCCACAGCAGATAGGCCACGCCCAGCAGGCCGATGGGCAGTCGCAGTGCGTCGAGCTGCAGCAAGAGCCCGATGCCGACCAGGCCCAGCACCGCCCACAAGGCATCGCCGACCAGCGAGCCGATCTGCACCGCAAAGGCCGGGCGGAAGCCGCCGTGCACGCCTTGCCTCACCGTCTCGGCGAAGACGGCGCCCGGGGTGGCGTTGAAGACGAGGCCGAGCAGGAAGGCCGAGACGAAGAGCGTGGTCATGCGCCGTACTCTAGCGGGCCTTCACCTGTCGCAGCGTGCCGAGCGCTCAGGGCGCAGCGCCTTCCTTCAGGCTGAAGCCTTCGTCGAGCCAGCCGGTCACGCCGCCGATCATCAGCTTGACCTTGCGGCCGAGCCGGGCCAGGCGCAGCGCGCCCTTGTGGCCGCCGTTGCAATGGGGCCCGGCGCAGTAGGTGACGAAGAGCGTGTCGGCCGGCCAGTCGGCCATCTTGGACTCGACGATCTTGCCGTGCGGGAGGTTCAGCGCGCCGGGCACGTGGCCCCTGGCATAGAGCTCGGGGCTGCGCACGTCGAGCAGCACGAAGTCCTGCTGGCCGGTGCTGATGGCGTGGTGGACGTCCCAGCAGTCGGTCTCGAATTCGAGGGCCGACTGGAAGTGCTCGACGGCGCGGTGCGCGGCAGCGGCGGGGGTCTGGCTGACGGACGATGGCATGTGCTCTCTCTCCTGTGGCGACGTGTCGATGGCGCCAGTGTGCCGTCGCCTCCGGCGGATCGACAGTGGCTGGAATGACAGCGGCCGGTAACATTGCGCCATGCCCCACCTCGTTGCCATCCTCGCCTACGACCAGCTCTGCACCTTCGAATTCGGCTGCGCGGTCGAGCTCTTCGCGCTGCAGCGGCCCGAGCTGGGCGTGGCCTGGTACCGCCACGCGGTGTGCGCCATCGAGCCCGGGCCCCTGCGTGCGATGGGCGGACTGACGGTCGAAGCGCCGCACGGCCTCGCAACGCTGCGCCGCGCCGGCACCATCGTCGTGCCGGGCTGGCGCGATGCCGACGAGACCCCGCCGCCCGCGCTGCTGAAGGCGCTGCGCGCCGCCCATGCGCGCGGCGCGCGCGTGGCCTCGATCTGCTCCGGCGTGTTCGTCCTCGCGCACGCGGGGCTGCTGGCGGGCAAACGCGCCACCACGCATTGGCGTTATGCCGACAAGCTCGCGCAGCGTTTCCCCGACGTGCAGGTCGACGCCGGCGCGCTCTACGTCGACGAGGGCCCGGTCATCACCTCGGCCGGCTCGGCCGCCGGGCTCGACATGCTGCTGCACCTGGTGCGCCGCGACCACGGCGCCAAGGTGGCCAACCTCGTGGCGCAGCGCCTGGTCATGCCACCGCATCGCGAGGGCGGCCAGGCGCAGTTCGTGCCCCGGCCGATGCCGCGCGCAACCGAGAGCCCGGTGGCCCGCCTGATCGACCTCATGCGCGCCAACCCGCGCGTGGCGCACACCCTGCCCACGCTGGCCGCACAGGCCGGCATGAGCGTGCGCACCCTGCAGCGCCAGTTCAAGGAGGCGACCGGCCTCACGCCGCTCGAATGGCTGGTGCGCGAACGCACCTCGGTCGCCCGGGAGCTGCTGGAGTCGCACGCCGGGCTCGACATGGAACAGGTCGCCGACCTGTCGGGCTTCGGCTCGCCGGAATCGCTGCGGCGGCATTTCCGGCTGCAGGGCCTGCCGTCCCCCACCGCCTTCCGGCGGCAGTTCGCCGTGTCGCCGTAGGGCAAGGCCGCGGTGCGCACGAAGTCGGCACGTAGACTTCGCGGCAATGTCCCTCCTCCTGTTGCTTTCGTTGCCCTTCATCGGCAGCGTGGTCGCCGCGCTGCTGCCCACCAACGCCCGCAATATCGAATCGTCGTGGGCCGCGGCCATCGCGCTGGCGGCCACCGTGCAGCTCGCCTGGCTGTACCCGGACATCAGCGCCGGCACCGTCATCTCGGAACGCCTGGCCTGGCTGCCGAGCCTGGGCATCGACATCGTCGTGCGGCTCGACGGCTTCGCGTGGATGTTCGCCATGCTCGTGAGCGGCATGGGCCTGCTTGTCGTGGTGTACGCGCGCTACTACCTCTCGCCGACCGACCCGGCCGCGCGCTTCTACTCGCTGCTGCTGGGCTTCATGGGCGCGATGCTCGGCGTGGTCGTGTCGGGCAACCTGGTGCAGCTCGTGGTGTTCTGGGAGCTCACCAGCGTCTTCTCCTTCCTGCTGATCGGCTACTGGACGCACCGCAAGGACGCCCGGCGCGGCGCACGCATGGCCTTCACCGTCACCGCCACCGGCGGGCTCGCGCTGCTGGCGGGCGTGCTGCTGCTCGGCCACATCGTGGGCAGCCACGATCTCGACGCCGTGCTGCAGGCCGGCGAGACGGTGCGTGCGCACCGCCTGTACCCGCTGGCGCTCGTGCTGGTGCTGGTGGGCGCGCTGACCAAGAGCGCGCAGTTCCCCTTCCACTTCTGGCTGCCGCATGCGATGGCGGCGCCCACGCCGGTCTCCGCCTATCTGCACTCGGCCACGATGGTGAAGGCAGGCGTCTTTCT
>DASWSY010000384.1:0-4134 GCA_036402415.1 Rhizobacter sp.
CGCCTGCTGGCGGGCGACCTGGGCGGCGGCTACTTCCCGGGGGTCGCCCCACGCCTGCAGTTCAGCGTGGTGGCCGCGGCGGTCTACGGCTTGCTCGGCGTGGCCGCGGCGGTCGTCGGCGCGTGGCTGCCGGCGCGTGCCGCGCAGCAGATGGCGCCGGCCCAGGCGCTCAAGGGCCTGAGCGCAGCGCAGGGCTCCACGGGCACCACCTGGTTCGGCCCCGCGATGCTTGCCGCCGCCCTCGCGCTCGCGCTGCTGCCGCCCGTCGCGGAGCTGCCCCTGCCGGCCTACGCCTCGGTGGCCTGCCTGCTGCTGGGCGGCATCGCCTGCGTGCCCGCGGGCGTGGGCTGGCTGCTCAAGCTATTGCCGCCCCCGCGCCAGGCGCTCGCGCTGCTCGCCGTCGAGCGCGCCCGGCACGAGCGCCACACCGCCACCATCGCCGTCGCCGGCGTGGTCGCCAGCCTCAGCCTCTCGGTCGCGCTCACCGTGATGGTCACGAGCTTTCGCGATTCGATGGTCGAGTGGCTGGACCAGGTGCTGCCGGCCGACCTCTACGTGCGCGTGCCCTCGGGCGAGGCGGCGGGCCTGCCGCCCGCGCTCGTGGAGCAGGCGCCGCAACTGCCCGGCGTGCGGCGCATGGGCACGCTGCGCTCGGCCAGCGTGCTGCTCGCCCCCGGGCGCCCGCCGGTCGCGCTGATGGTGCGCGACATCGCCGACCCGGCGCAGTCGCTCCCGCTCGTCGGCACGCTGCAGCCAATGCCGCCGGGCGAAACCGCGGCCTACGTGAGCGAAGGCATGGCAAGGCTCTACGAGCTGCGGCCCGGCATGCGCACGGCGCTGCCCATGCCCGACGGGCAGCGCGTGAACGTGTACGTGCGCGGCGTGTGGCGCGACTACGCCCACCAGCACGGCGCCGTGGTGCTGCACGCCGAGGACTACCGCCGCCTCACCGGCGACACGCGCATCACCGACCTCGCGCTGTGGCTGCAGCCGGGCAGCGACATCGGCGCCCTGCAGCGCTCGCTGCGCACGCTGGCGGGCGCGAGCGCCGATGCGCTGCAGTTCGCCACCGCCGGCGAGCTGCGCGCGGTGTCACTGCGCATCTTCGACCGCAGCTTCGCCGTGACCTACTGGCTGCAGGCGGTGGCCATCGGCATCGGGCTCTTCGGCATCGCCGCGAGTTTCTCGGCCCAGGTGCTCGCACGCCGCAAGGAGTTCGGCCTGCTCGCGCACCTGGGCTTCACGCGGCGGCAGGTGCTCGCTGTGGTGGCCGGAGAAGGCGCGGTGTGGACGCTCGCCGGCGCCCTGCTCGGCCTGCTGCTCGGGCTTGCGGTGAGCGTGGTGCTCGTGAAGGTGGTGAACCCGCAGAGCTTCCACTGGACGATGGAGATGGCCCTGCCCGCCGGGCGGCTCGCGCTGCTGTGCGCGGCGGTGGTCGCGGCCGGCACCCTCACGGCGTGGCTCGCGGCCCGCAGCGCGGCGTCCCGCCACATGGCCTTGGCGGTGAAGGAAGACTGGTAGCCCTTCGGCTCAGGCGGACGCGGTGTAGGCCCGCACCTACCGGCGTGCGCGTCCGTGCCTGATGCCCTCGGCACGGGCGCTGGGATAGCGTGCGGGCATCACTTTCGGGAGCCACACCATGCTGCTGCGCAAGCTCATCGTCTTCGCCATCACCTCCGGCCTTGCCAAGAGGGTCTATCAGCACTATCGCGCACGCAAGACGGCGGCCGCAGCCGCCGGCCGCGCCGCACGCACGACGCCTCGCTGAAGGCGAAACGCCCGCCATGCTGGCCTGGCTCGAATGGGGAGCCTTCGGCCTTGGCGCATTGATGCTGGTGGCCACCGCGCTGCCGCTGCTGCGCAAGGACGACTGGTGGATCCGCGTCTTCGACTTCCCCCGGCTCCAGATCACCGTGCTCACCGGCGTGGCGTTCGCCGCCATCCTGTGGATGCAGGGCGACGACGGCATGGGCACGCGCGTATTGCTCGCGCTGCTGGGCGTGGCCTTCGCCTACCAGTGCTACCGCATGAGGCCCTTCACGCGGCTGGCCCGGCCACAGGTGCAGATGAGCCGCCGCACCGACCCCGACACACGGCTCAGCCTGCTGTTTTCCAACGTGCTGATGGGCAACCGCAAGTCCGCACGCCTGCTCGAGCTGATCCGCGAGGCCGACCCCGACATCGTGCTCGCCGTGGAAACCGACGCCTGGTGGCAGGACGAGCTGCGTGGACTCGAACGCACGCATCCGCACACCGTCCAGCAGCCGCAGGACAACACCTACGGCATGCTGCTGTACTCGCGCCTGCCGCTGCGCAACGCCGAGGTGAAGTTCCTGGTGCAGGACGACGTTCCCTCCATCCACGCCTGCGTCCTGCTGCCCAATGGCGAAGAGGTCGAGCTGCGCTGCCTGCATCCGCGGCCGCCCGCTCCCGGGGAAAACGACCGCTCGACCGAACGCGATGCCGAGCTGCTGATCGTCGGCCGGGAGATCAAGCAGCGGCAACGTCCGGTGGTGGTGTTCGGCGACCTGAACGACGTCGCGTGGTCACACACCAACGACCTGTTCAAGAACATCAGCGGCCTGCTCGACCCGCGCGTGGGCCGCGGCTTCTTCCACACCTTCAACGCGAAGTGGCCGCTGGTCCGGTGGCCGCTCGACCACTGCTTCCACTCGCCGCATTTCCGCCTGGTCGACTTCCGCCGCCTGCCGGCCTGCGGCTCCGACCACTTCCCGGTCTACATCCGCCTGAGCTACGAGCCCGACGCCGAAGCCGAACAGCCTCACCCGCATGCCGATGCCGCCGAGCGCCAGGAGGCGCAGGAGAAGGTCGCCGAAGTCTGATGCCCGGCGTCGAAGGCGTCATGTCGTCAACGCCGCCTTCAGGGCCGCGGCGAGGTTCTCCGGCTCCACCGGCTTGGCCAGCACGACATGGCCGTCGACCCGGCCGGCCCTCAGCTCCTCGCTGTAGCCCGTCATGAGCACCACCGGCGTGTCGGGCCGGTGTGCCTTCAGCCAGGTGGCGAGGCCGAGGCCGTTCAGCTCTCCCTGCATTCGAACGTCGCTCAGCACCACGTCGATGCCGGCACCGCCCGCCAGGCGTTCGCGCGCGCCGTCGGCGGAGGCGGCGACTTCGACCTCGCACCCGAGGGCCACGAGCAGCTCCTGGGTCGAACGGCGCAGCTCTTCGTTGTCCTCGACGAGCAGGACCTTGCAGGCAAGCTCCGGCGCCGGGCCGAGGGCCGGCGATTCCGCGTCGACGCGGCCGCTGGCCGCCTTCAGCAGCAGGCGCACCGTGGTGCCCACGCCGTGCGTGCTTTCGATCTCGAGCGTGCCACCGGCCTGGTTGCAGAAGCCGTAGACCTGGCTCAAGCCGAGCCCGGTGCCCTGGCCGGGCGGTTTCGTGGTGAAGAAAGGGTCGATGACCTTGTCGAGGATCTCGGCCGGGATGCCCGCACCGGTGTCGCTCACCTCAATGACGACGAAGCGCTCGCCCTGTGCACCCCGCCGGTTGCTCGCCCGGATGTCGAGCTTGCCGCCGCTCGGCATCGCGTCGTTGGCGTTGACCGCGAGGTTGAGCATCGCCAGCTCGAACTCCCCCACGTCGACTTCGATCGGCCAGGTGCCCGGGGTGACCGTGCAGGCGAGGTCGACCTCCGTGCGCACGGCGGTGCGCAGCAGGCTCGTCATCGCCATCAGCCGGTCTTCGAGTGCGATGACCTCGAGCCGCAGCGGCTGGCGCCGGGCGAAGGCCAGGAGCTGGCGCGTGAGACGCGTGCCCGTCTTCACCGAGCGGTCGATCGCCAGAAGCTGCGGAGATTCCCGCCATTCCTCCGGCAGCCGCCGGGCCAGCACGTGCGCGTTGCTGCTCACCACCATCAGCAGGTTGTTGAAATCGTGCGCCACGCCGCCGGTGAGGCGGCCCAGCGCTTCCAGCTTCTGCGCCTGCAGCGCGCTCGCATGCGCCGACGCGGCCTCGGCGCGGGCCTTCTGCACTTCCTGCTGCAGCTCGACCCTCCCGCTCGCGATCTGGCGACTCGCGCGAGCGAGCGCATCGGCGATCTGGTCGACCTCGCTCAGGCCGCTCGGCTGCCGCTCGACCGCCGCGTCGTGGCTGGCGCCGACGCTTTCGGCG
>DASWSY010000385.1:0-7742 GCA_036402415.1 Rhizobacter sp.
AAGCCGGCTCGCGCTGCGCACCGCGCTGCTGGGAGCGCCGGTGATGGTGCTGCTCTTCCTGCTCTTTCCGCGCATGGGGCCCTTGTGGGGCGTGCCGCAGGACAGCATGCCCAGGACCGGCCTGTCGGACAGCATGCGGATGGGCAGCGTGGCCGAGATCGCGCTCGATGATTCCATTGCCATGCGCGTGCGCTTCTTTGGCACGCCCCCGGCCCCGGAAACGCTCTACTTCCGCGGGCCCGTGCTCAGCAACTTCAACGGACGCACCTGGACCATCGGCCTGTCGTCAAGCGCACCGGCGCGAGACGAGATCCGCCCCAGAGGGCCCGCGCTCGACTACGAGATCACCGCGGAGCCCACTCGGCTCTTCCTGCTGCCCACGCTCGAAGCCACCACCGCGGTCGAACCCCTCGACGGACTCTCGCCCCGGCGGCGAGACAGCCTGAGCTGGGGCACCGACCGCATGGTGTTCAACCGCGTGCGCTTCAAGGCCACCGCCCACACCCGCTTCGAGCACGGGCCGCTGCAGCGCAGCCCCGCCCTGCGCGAGAACGTGCTGCTGCCTGCCGGCTTCAACCCGCGCATCCTCGCGTGGGCGCGCGAGCTCGGCGACCACCCGCGCATGGCCAACGCCGACGCCCCGGCCCTGGCCCAGGCGGTGATGCAGCACATCCGCACCGCCGGCTTCACCTACACGCTTGCGCCCGGCGTCTACGGCGAAAACGACGAGCGTGGCGCGCTCGACGAGTTCTGGCTCGACCGCAAGGAAGGGTTCTGCGAACACTTCGCCGCCGCCTTCGTGGTGATCATGCGCGCGCTCGACGTGCCGGCGCGGGTGGTGACCGGCTTCCAGGGCGCCGACCCGCTGCCGATCGATGGCTTCTACATCGTCCGCCAGAGTCATGCGCACGCCTGGGCCGAGTACTGGGTCGAGGGACGGGGCTGGGTGCGCGCCGACCCGACTGCCGCCGTCGCCCCCGACCGCATCGTGCGCAGCCGCAACCTGGTGCCCGCGCCCGGCTTCGTGGCCGGGGCAATCCACAACGTGAGCCCGGCCCTGATGGCGCAACTCCGCCAGACCTGGGAGCTCGTCAACAACCGCTGGAACCAGTGGGTGCTCAACTACTCGCGCGGACAGCAATTCGACCTCATGAAGCAGATCGGCTTCAGCTCCCCGAGCTGGCAGGACGTGGCGCTGCTGCTGATCGGCATCCTGAGCGGCCTGGCCCTGCTGGGCGCAGGCTGGGCCTGGTGGGACCGCCACCGCCAGGACCCATGGTCGCGCCAGGCGCTGCAGATGCGACGCAGCCTGCGAAGCCTCGGGTTGCCTGCGCTCGCGCACGAGGCTCCTCGCGCGCTGGCCGAGCAGGTGCGGCTGCAGTTCGGCGAACGCGGCACGGCGCTTGCCGGCGAGTTGCTCGCACTCGAACGGCAGCGCTACGGCCATGCCGCGCTGGCGCGTCCATCGACCCAATGGCTGCGCAAGCTGCGGGGTGAAGTGCGTGCGCTGCGCCGAGGCGCGCAGACCTCGCCGCGATAATCCGCGGCATGCTTTTCACGCACCGGTCCGCCCGCTTTGCCACGAAGTTTCGCGCCCTGGCCACCGTCGTGGCCCTCTCGCTCACATGGCCCGCCGCCGCTGACGCCAGCCCGCCGCCGAACCGCGCGCTGACCCAGGCCGAAGCCGACCTCGCCGCCTACGGCCAGCGCGATGACGTGATGCGCTTCGCCACCGAACTCGCCGAACGCCGGGGGCTCGACGCCGAATGGGTGAAGGCGATGCTCGCGGAAGCGCGCTACGTGCCCAACGTGGCGAAATTCATCATGCCGCCGCCCACCGGCACCGCGAAGAACTGGGCCGCCTACCGCGCACGCTTCGTGGAGCCGCTGCGCATCCGCACCGGGCTGGCCTTCTGGCGCGAGAACGAGAAGTGGCTGCAGCGCGCCGAAGAGATGTACGGCGTGCCCCCCGAAATCGTCATCGGCGTGATCGGTGTGGAAACGCTGTACGGCCGGCACATGGGCAACTTCCGTGTGCTCGATGCGCTGGCGACGTTGTCCTTCGACTTCCCCACCGGACGCAAGGACAGAAGCGCCTTCTTCCGCGACGAACTGGAGCAGCTTTTCGTTCTCGCGCATGCCGAGAGGGTCGACCCGCGGCAGCTCAAGGGCAGCTACGCCGGTGCGATGGGCATGGGCCAGTTCATGCCCAGCAGCTGGAACAAGTACGCCGTCGACTTCGATGGCGATGGCCACGTGGACCTGCATGCCAGTGCCGCCGACGTGATCGGCAGCATCGCCCACTACCTGGCGGAGTTCGGCTGGCAGCGTGGCATGCCGACGCGCTTCGACGTGGCGCTCCCCACCGACCCGGCACACCGGGCCACCCTGCTCGAACCGGACATCAAGCCGACCTTCACCGCCCAGCAGTTCGCCGAAAAGGGCGCCGGCCTGCCGGCCGCCGGGCGAGAGTTCGGCGGCCTGCTCGCCCTCGTGGAGCTCCACAACGGCGACGCCCCGCCGAGCTACGTGGCCGGGACGGCCAACTTCTACGCCATCACTCGCTACAACTGGTCGAGCTACTACGCCATGGCGGTGATCGACCTCGGCGAAGCGATCGGCCTGATCAAGCACCGGATCGACCGCTGACGCCGGCCGCGAACGTTTGACGCGGGTCAAACGGCGCGTTGCTTACAAGAAGAAACACAAGTGGTCAGCAGAAACCCGCATCATGCCAGCGCAACCCCCTATTCAAGGGGGTCGTGCACCCCGTCGAAGCCGTGTCAGAAGTCGGGAGCTGACATGGGCTGGCTGCATGAGAGTTGTCGAAACGACACAACCAATCAATAGCCATCAATTTGTCGCGGCGCTCAGTTAAATTGCCGGTCCCGGAGAGAAGGAACCCATGACAACAGCGCGAATTGGCATCATCGGGATGGGCCCACGCGGCTTGACGGTTCTTGAGCGCATAGTCGCCAACGAACGGGTCAGAAAATCAGCCGATATTGAAATCTTCGTCTTCGATCCTCATCCACCGGGCGTGGGTTGCCACGATCCCGAGCAGGAGGATTACCTGCTGGTGAATACCGTGGCCGGCCAGATCACCCAGTTTTCCGACGCCTCGGTCGTGGGCGCCGGCCCCATTCTGGAAGGCCCGTCGTTCTACCAGTGGCTGGAGGAACAGCGCGGCACCAAGCTGGGCGGCCGCTGGTCGAGCCAGGCGATCTCGCCCGACCATTACTACTCCCGGGCGCTGTTCGGTCGATATTTGTATTGGGTCTATCACTATCTCGCCGCCTTGGCCCCCTCGCACGTTCAGATAAACCTCGTGCAGGAATCCATCCTCGACGCCGACCGCCTTGCCGAGGATTCCTGGGTTATTTCGACGAAGAGCGGTTCGTTCTGCGTCAACTATCTTTTTCTCACCACCGGGCACACAAAACCCGCTGGAAATGCGGCGCCGGCGCTCAATACGACGGCCGAGGCCACCCGGGTTATTGACGACCCATATCCCATCAAAACCACCACCTCGGCCATCACGGCCGACATGACGGTCGCCATCGAGGGCATGGGCCTCACCATGTTCGACGTGTTGGGCGCCCTCACCACGGGCCGCGGCGGGCGCTTCATCCGCGACGAAGACGGCCGCATGCGCTACCTGCCCTCGGGCCAGGAGCCGCGCCTGGTGGCGTATTCCCGCTCCGGCCTGCCGCTCACGGCCCGCGCCGTCAACCAGAAGGGCGTGTCGATCCAGTACAAGGCGCGTTTCCTGCTGGCCGACAAGGTGCGCTCGATGCGCGCCGGCCGCAAGCTCGACTTCGTGACCGACATCTTCCCGCTGCTGCTGGCCGACATGCAGTTCGCCTACTACGAGGCCTACCTGCGCGAGCGCCGCGATCCGGTCACCTCGATGCTGTTCTGCAACCAGTTCGTCTGCGCAGACGTGGCCGAGCGCGAGGCGCTGATCAGCCAGTACGTGCCCGAGGCCGACCGCTTCTCCTGGGACCGACTTGTCAACCCCCTCCCCGACGACGCCCTGGCCACGCCGGAAGACTTCCACGAGTGGCTGATGGAGCACCTGCGGCAGGACCTGCGCGAAGCCTACCGGGGCAACGTGCAGGGCCCGCTGAAAGCGGCGTGCGACGTGGTGCGCGACCTGCGCGACAACCTGCGCGCGGCCATCGACCACGGCGGCCTCACCGAAGCTTCGCACCGCTGGCTGCTGTCGGAGTTCGTGCCGATCATGAACCGCATCGCCGTGGGTCCGCCTTCGTCGCGCATCGCCGAGTTGCTGGCGCTGGTCGAGGCCGGCGTGCTGGAGATGAGCCACGGCCCCGGTGCGGCCTGCAAGCCAGCACAGCCCGGCGAGCGCATGCGCGTGGTCTCGAAGTACTGGCCCGACAAGAGCACCGAGGTCGACGTGCTGATCAAGGCGCGCGTGTCGATGCACAGCCCGGCCGAAGATTCTTCGCCCCTGCTGCGCAGCCTGTTGAAGGGCGGCTACCTGCGCCTCTTCCACAACGGCAGCTTCCACCCCGGCGGCATCGAGGTCACGCGAGAGTTCAACTGGGTGACCGCCTCCGGCCAGGCCATCGACAACGCGTGGGCCCTGGGCATTCCGACCGAGGGCGTCAAGTTCTACACCTTCGTGGTGCCGCGCTCGGGCGTGAACTCCACCGCCATCGTCGATGCCGGTCGAGCCGTCAGCAAGATGATCTCGATGATCACCGGCCATGCGCCGGCGACCCACGACGAGGCGAACGACGCGCCCGTCCCGACGACGGAGTACGCCTCCGCCTTTGCATCCCTGTATGGCGCGCTGTCCTGACCCTGAACCTGCTTCCGTTGTGACCATGCCCGGCTTGCCGCGATGCTGCAAGCCGCGCTGAACCGCCTGAGCCTCGCCGGCCTCTCGGCCACGCTGATCGGCAACGGCATCGGCCGTTTCGCCTTCATCGCGCTCATGCCCGCACTCATCGACGCGGGCTGGTTCACCAAGGGCGAAGCCTCGCAACTCAGCGTCGCCACGCTGGTCGGCTACGTCCTGGGCGCCTGGGCCTGCGACGGGCTCGGTCGCCGCTATCCGGCGGCCACGCTGCTGCGCTGGTCGATGCTGCTGTGTTCGGTGAGCTTCTTCGCCTGCGCCTTCCGCGATGCGCCCCTCGCCTGGTACTACGCCTGGCGCACCGCCGCCGGCTTCTGCGGTGCCCTCCTCATGGTGCTGCCCGCCCCGGTGGTGCTGCCTCAGCATGAGGTGACCATTCGCGGCAAGGCGAGCGGCATCGTGTTCTCGGGCATCGGCCTGGGGGCGGTGCTGTCGGGGCTGCTCGTGCCGGTGCTGATCGCCGGTGTCGGGGTGGGCGTGATCTGGGGCGACGAGGTGCTGCCGCTGGCGTTCCGTGGCGTCGAAGGCGCCTGGCTGGGCATGGGCGCGATCTGCCTGGCGCTCACGGTCTCGGCATGGCGCCAGTGGCCACCCGAAGCCAGCGCGCCCCCTGCCGCGACGTCGAGCGGCGACCCGCTGCCCAAGGAAGGGATTCCGGCCGATGCGCGCCTCACGGTCTGGCTGATCCTCGCGGCGCACGGGCTGAACGCCGTGGGCTACCTGGCCCACACCCTGTTCTGGGTCGACTACATCGTGCGCGAGCAGGGGCGCTCGCTGGCGATGGGCGGCTTCATGTGGTCGGTGTTCGGCGTGGGCGCGGCCATCGGGCCCCTGCTCACCGGCACCCTGGCCGACCGGTTCGGCCTGCGGCGCTGCCTGGTCGCCGGCTTTGCCCTGAAGGCGATCGCGGCCGCGATGCCGTGGTGGAGCAGCAGCGTGCCGGCGCTTTTCGTGTCGTCGCTCGTGATGGGCATCTTCACCCCCGGCATCGTCGCCCTGATCTCGGCGTATGCGCTCGAGACGGTCGGTGCCGGACTGCACCGCCGCGCCTGGGGCCTTGCCACGTTCAGCTTCTCGATCGCGCAGGCCGGCGGCGGCTTCGTGATGGCCACGGCCGCGCCGCACCTCGACTCGTACCATCCGCTCTTTCTCGCAAGTGCGCTCGCCCTGCTCGGCGCCATCGCCTGCGTGCTGTCGATCCGCCAACCGGCCGACGCTGCTGAAGAAGTACCCTGTGCTGCCGCCGAGCCGATGGCCGCCGGCGAGGCGCAACTTTCCGAGGCCAGCGTGTATCCGACGGCCACTACGCTGGAGAAATAGCCTGCATCTCGCGTTTCAAGAAGAACAAGCACGGAGGAGCCAGCGTTATTCCGTGGAAGACGCGCCATAAACTGAGTTGCAATACCGAGAATCTGTTGGGTTGGTCGACACGACCAGATAAAAAACTTTTGAGACAGGGGTTCCTGATCATGTCGTTCAAAGCGAATGCAATGCGTGCAGCCCTGGCGGGCATCGGCCTGCTGGCGAGCACCCTGGTGGCGGCCCAGATCCGCATCGGCCAGACCACAGGGGTGACCGGCCCCGCGGCAGGGCCGGTCAAGGAGATCAACCAGGGCGCGATGCTCTACATCGACCACGTGAATGCCGAAGGCGGCATCAGCGGCCAGCAGATCGAAGTGGTGACCCTGGACGACAAGAACCAGGTGCCCAACACGGTCGAGAACACCAAGCAGCTCATCGCCGACCCCAAGGTCGTGGCCCTGTTCCTGAACCGCGGCACGCCCCACGCCCAGGCCATGATGCCGCTGCTGGCCGACGCTCGCATCGTGCTGCTGGCGCCCTCGACCGGCGCGATCTCCATGCACAAGCCGGTCCACCCCTACGTGTTCAACGTGCGGGCCACCTACCAGCGCGAAGCCGAACACGTGACACGCCACCTCGGCATGGGCGGCCTGGAGCGTGTGGGCATCTGCTACGTCGACGACCCCTTCGGCCAGGACGCGCTGCAGGGGGCACTCAACGTCTTCAAGACCGCCGGCAAGCAGACCGCCTTCAACGAAGCGCTCGACAAGTTCAAGCCCGACTATTCCAAGTGCGTGGCCAAGGCGCTCGAGACCAAGCCGCTGGGCATCCTCATGATCAGCACCGCCGCGTCGGTCGCGACCGGCGTGAAGGAGCTTCGTGCCGCCGGCTCCAAGGTCACGGTCGCCACGCTGTCGAACAACGCCGCCAAGGGCTTCATCGACGCGCTCGGCGAACACGCCTCGGGCGTGATCGTGAGCCAGGTGTTTCCGTCGGAGCGTCGCCTGGCCTCGCCGATGATTGCCGAGGCGGCGCGCCTCGCGCAGGCCAAAGGCATCAAGCAGCTCACACCGGCGATGATCGAAGGCTATGCCGCCTCGAAGGTGCTGGTCACCGCGCTGCGCCGCGCAGCCAAGGACAAGGACGCCATCAGCCGCGCGTCGATCAAGCGGGCGCTGGAGTCGTTCAACCGCGTCGACATCGGCGGCGGCGTGGGCGGCACCGAACTCACCTACACCGCGACCGACCACTCGGGCCTGGACTACGTCGACCTGTCGTACATCGGGGACGACGGCACCTTCCGGCGCTGAACGCGGCCGTCCCCACCCTGCGGAACCTGACCGGGCACTGCCCGGTCAGTTCTTTTGAGGCACCGTGACCTTTGCCGGAAGGCCGAGCGAGAACTCCACCGGCCAGGCATCCGGCGGCAGGTCTTCCACCACCTCCAGCCCGTGGGCCAGTTCCCAGCTCGAATCGGTCCAGCCGATCCCGGCCCATTCGCCGCCGCCCGCGAGCCGCAGGTCACGTCTCACATCGCTCGTCTTCATCCCGCCAC
>DASWSY010000386.1:0-7460 GCA_036402415.1 Rhizobacter sp.
ATCACGCCGTGCGAAGGCGTGGCGGCGGCCGAGCGCATCCGCGATCGCCTGCAGTCGATGGCAGGCGGCACCATCGCCGTGGGCTTCGCGGGCAACCCGAACGAGCCGAGTTCGATGCGCGGCGGGCCGATGTTCGAGTTCCTCTTCGGCATCGACCAGCAGCTGCGCCGCGAAGGCCGGCGCGATCGTTTCGAGTTCGTGTTCTTCAGCCCCGCGGCCGAGCCCGGCAACCGGCTCGGCCCGGCGGCGGTGAAGCGCCTGCTGCAGGAGATGGCACGACGTGGGGTCGCCACGCACCTGGGGCACAAGCTCGTGCGCTTCGAGGCCGACAAGGTGGTCACCGAAGGGGGCGAGATCGCAGCCGGGCTGATCCTCTTCATGCCCGGCCTCACCGGCAGCGCCTGGCTCGATGCCACCGAGCTGCCGCGCTCCGCAGGCGGGCTCCTGAAAGCCGACGAACATTGCCGGGTGCCCGGCTGGCCCTGCACCTACGTGGCCGGCGACGGTGGCAGCTACCCCGGGCCCGACTGGATGCCCAAGCAGGCGCACATGGCCGACCTGCAGGCCGTCGCCGCGGCCGACAACCTGCTGGCCGAACTGCGTGGCGAGCCGGCAAAGGCCACGTTCAAGGTCGAACTCGCCTGCATCGTCGACGGACTCGACCGCGGGCTCCTGGTCGTGCGCACGCCCGATCGCAACCTCGTGCTGCCGCCGCTTCGGCCCATGCACTGGGCCAAGCGTGCGTTCGAGACCGCCTACCTGCGCAAGTACCGCTGAACGCAGCCCGTCAGGCGCTGCCGTCGTCGCCGATCACCAGGCGCGTGTCGCCTGCAAAGCGGTACGGCGGGATCTCGAGGTTGGTGGGCGCGGGTTTGTTGCGGTACACGCGGCCGGCCCCGTCGAAGGTGGAGCCGTGGCAGGGGCAGAAGTAGCCGCCGTGCCAGTCGGCCGGCACGCCCGGGTGTGGCTGCCCCGCGGCCACGGCGCTGGGTGAGCAGCCGAGGTGGGTGCAGATGCCCACCGCCACGAACACGTCGTCACGGATCGAGCGCGAGCGGTTGCGCGCATAGGCGGGCTGCTGGTCGCGCTGAGACAGCGGGTCGGCGAGACCGGACTCGTCGGCCAGTGCCGCGATCATCTCCGGCGTGCGGCGCACGATCCACACCGGCTTGCCGCGCCATTCGACGGTCTTCATCTGACCGGGCGCGAGGTCGCCGATGTCGACGTCGACCGCCGCCCCCAGGGCCTTGGCACGCTCGCTGGGGGCGAGTGTCGAGACGAACGGCACCGCCATCGCCGCGGCACCGGCCGCCCCGGCAACCCCTGCCAGGCGCAGCAGCGCACGCCGCTCGGGATCGTCGGACTCGGTCACGACGAGCGTCGGACTGGCGTTCATGGTGGACTCCTCAGGTGCTGAACCGCCCCCACTGTCGCCCTCGCCGCCCATCGTGGCCTTGACGAAGGTCAGCGTGCCCCGCATTCGCGTGCGACGGTGGCCACGCGCGTGCGGCATGCGGACGCCGTTTGAGCAGGCTCAAGCGTGATGGAAGCCGCCTGGCCTGGAATGGGCGGCCGCCCGTGGCCCATCGCACACGCCGGCGGCCACGACCATGTCGACCCCGGCTGACCCACCCGACTGGAGCCTGCCCGCCCCCGAGCTCCTGCAACGCCACGGTGCGCGACCCGGCGGACTGAGTCATGCCGAAGCGCAGCAGCGCCTGCAACGCCACGGCCCCAATGCAGTGGACGAGCACACGAGCGTGGCGTTGTGGCGCCTCGCACTGCGCCAGTTCTCGAGCCCGCTGGTGATGATCCTCGTGGTGGGCGCGCTGATCTCGGCGGTGCTCACGAGCTGGGTCGACGCGGCGACGATCCTCGCCATCGTCCTGATGAGTGCGGCACTCGGGTTCTGGCAGGAACTCGGCGCGTCGAAGGCCGTGGAGCGGCTGCGCTCGCGCCTCGCGCTCAATGCCCGCGTGCGCCGCGACGGCCACGCCGCCCCCCTCGCAGCGCGCGAGCTGGTGCCGGGAGACGTGATCGAGCTGAGCGCCGGCAACCTGGTGCCGGCCGACGGCGTGGTGCTCGACGCGCGCGACTTTCTCGTGACCGAGGCCAGCCTCACCGGCGAGACCTTCCCGGTGGAAAAACGCGCCGGCACGGTCGACGCGGCAGCGCCCCTGCGCGAGCGCAGCAACTGCGTCTTCCTGGGCAGCTCGGTTCGCAGTGGCACCGCCACGGTGCTGATCACGCACACGGGCGCGGCCACCGCGCTGGGCGAGCTGGCCTCGGGCCTGCGGCAGCGGGAGCCCGAGACACGCTTCGCGATGGGCACGCGTCGCTTCGGCGAGATGCTGCTGCGGGTGATGTTCGCCGTGGTCGTCGCGGTGCTCGTGATCAACCAATGGCAGGGCCGCCCCGTCTTCGATTCGCTGCTCTTTGCCGTGGCGCTCGCGGTGGGCCTGTCGCCCGAATTGCTGCCGGCCATCGTGAGCGTGATGCTCGCCCGCGCGACACGCCGGCTCAGCGCGCGTGGCGTGCTGGTGCGCCGGCTCGAAGCCATCGAAGACCTCGGCGGCATGGACGTGCTGTGCACCGACAAGACCGGCACGCTCACGCAGGGCGAGATGACGCTGCATGCCGCCACGGACCCGCAGGGCACGCCCGCCCCGGACGTGCTGCGCTGGGGCCACCTCAATGCGGCCTTCGAGACCGGCATCGAGAACCCGCTGGACCAGGCGCTCGTGCGCGCCGGCGAGCAGCAGTCGCTGGACACTCGCGGCTGGCACAAGGTCGACGAGATCCCCTACGACTTCGTGCGCAAGCGGCTCACGATCGTGGCGCAGGACGCGCGTGACGGCACGCGGTGGATGATCGTCAAGGGGGCGGTGCCGCAAGTGCTGGGTGCATGCGAGGGCGTGCGCACCCGGTCGGGCGTGGCGCCGCTCGACGCCACCCTCCGCAGCCGGCTCGACGCACACGTGCGCAGCCTGGGCGAGAACGGCCTGCGCGTGCTCGCCGTGGCCACCCGCACGGTGCAGCAGGACCGCGTGACCCTTGCCGACGAGACCGGCCTCGTGCTCGAAGGGTTCCTCAGCTTCTCGGATCCGCCGAAGGCGAGCGCGGCACAGGCCGTGCGCGACCTGCGGCACCGCGGGGTGCGGGTGAAGATGATCACCGGCGACAACCGGCACGTGGCAGCCCATGTGGCGCAGCAGGTCGGGCTGGACCCGACAGCCATGCTGACCGGCGAGGCGATCGCCGGCATGCGCGACGAATCGCTGTGGCACCTGGCACCGCGCACGGATTGCTTCGTCGAGGTCGATCCGTCGCAGAAGGAGCGCGTCGTGCGTGCGCTGCAACGCACGCGCCATGCGGTGGGCTTCCTCGGCGACGGCATCAACGACGCGCCCGCCCTGCACGCGGCCGACGTGGGCATCTCGGTCGACCAGGCGGTCGACGTCGCCCGCGACAGTGCCGACGTCGTGCTGCTCGAACCGGACCTGGACGTGCTGTGCCGCGGCGTCGAGGAAGGCCGGCGCACCTTCGCCAACACCTTGAAGTACGTCTCGCTGACCATCAGCGCGAACTTCGGCAACATGGTCAGCATGGCCGCCGCGGCGCCCTTCCTGCCGTTTCTTCCGCTCACCCCGACCCAGATCCTCCTGAACAATTTCCTGTCGGACCTGCCGGCGCTCGCCCTCTCCACCGACCGGGTCGAGGCTGCGCAGATCCGGCGGCCCCGGGCATGGCGGCTGCACGCACTGCAGCGCTTCATGATCGTCTTCGGGCTCACGAGTTCGCTGTTCGACCTGCTCACCTTCGCGCTCCTGATCTGGGTGTTTACCGCCGACGAGGCGGTCTTCCGCACGGCCTGGTTCCAGGTGTCGCTGCTGACCGAGCTGGCCGCGGTGCTGGTGCTGCGCACTCGGCACATGGCCTGGAACTCGCGGCCGAGCCGCCCCCTGGGCCTGCTCTTGGCCGGTGCCGCCATCGTGGCCATGGCCCTGCCCTGGGCCGGCCCGCTGGCCACCCGGCTGGGCTTCGTGCCGCTGCCCTGGCCCGTGTCGGCGGCGGTGGCCGCGATCGTCCTCGCGTACGCGGCCGCGACCGAGGCGGTCAAGCGCAGCGGCCTGGCCCGCTCGCGCTAGGGCAAGGCCGGGGTCGGCGTGGCCCAGAGAGGACGCGACGCCGCCTGCGAATCGATCACGACCAGCCAGCGTCCTGCCCAGGGGCTTCGCTGCCGGTCCTCGCGCAGCACCCACAGGTGCCTGCCCGCGTCGGCGGCCTCGTCGTAGTCGGCATCGAGAACGCCATGCACGTCGAGGAATTCGTTGACGGCAGCCGGAATGCGGATGCAGCCCTTCGACTGCGCGCTGCCGAGCCGCGGCTCGAGCACGTCCGGGTCGGTCGCGTGCACCTGCAGGCGCATCACGCTCCAGGCGGCGTCGCCCCATCCCTTGCGCGCCGGGACCCAGCCGAAGTCGTAGACCCGCATGCCCTTGCGCCCGTAGCCGCGGATCCCCAGCGCATTGCGCGTGCCCTCGGCGCGGAAGTCGAGGTTGTCGAGGCTGTGGGCGAACGCTCCCAGGGGCGTGGCGAAATGCTCGAAGCGGCCCGGCAGTCCGGTCGACACCGGCGCCGCCCCCACGAGGGACCACCCGGTGGCCGTGCTGCCCCACATCAGCATCAACGCCTGCACCGTGGGCGCCCTGTCGACCAGCAGCACGAACTGCTCGCGATGCAGGAAGATGCCCTGGGCGGCCAGTGCATCGTCCAGCAGCAGCGCGTGGCTGGCGGCCACGATGTCGGGCGGATCGAGCGCCGTGGGAACGGCACTCGCAAAAGCCTCGCGCAAGGGCACCTGCGGCGCCTCGCTGGCCCGGCCCTGCGCGTGCACAGCCGGCAGGCAGATCGCGAGCAACATGGCACACCGCATGGCCGCTCGTGCGGTCGAACGCTTCAGGCGACTCATCGGCGGAACTGTCCGCACAGCCGATCCGCCGCGATTTGCGCTACGTCAACGCGCGGGCATCACCCGCCCCTAGAGTCGTCGTCGGACTTCGAGAGGAACGGTCATGGCATCAACAGCCTCCAAGGCACGCGCGGCAAACGACGAAGCCGACGCTTTCCAGCAGCTCGTTGCGGACACCATGCGCCAGTGGACGCAGGCCCAGGTCGTGCCCCTGGACGCCTGGCTGGCGTGGACGCGTGCGTTCGCCGCATGGCAGCAGGAGATGTGGGACGAATGGGCCGTGCGCTTCGCCGGTGGAGCACCCATCGACGTCTGAGCCGCTCCCCATGCAGCCTGCCGAGCCGATGATGCGGGCGATGGTGTTCCATGCGGGTCGCCATCACCTGGAACCGGAAACACGGCCGCTGCCGGCGCCCGGCCCGCACGACCTGCGGGTCAAGGTGCTGGCCTGCGGCGTGTGCAGGACCGACCTGCACATCGTCGACAGCGACCTGAAACTGGCCGGGGCGCAGGTGGTGCCCGGGCACGAGGTCATCGGCACGGTCGAACGGATCGGCGAGGCGGTGCGCGGATACCGAGTCGGTGCGCGCGTGGGCGTCCCGTGGCTGGGCGGCACCTGCGGCCACTGCGAACGCTGCAGGAGCGGCCACGAGAACCTGTGCGAGCAGGCCGTCTTCACCGGCCACACGCGCGATGGCGGCTATGCGACGCACCTGCTCGTGGAGGGCGACTTTGCCGTTCCGCTGCCCGATTCGGTAGACCCGGTCCACACCGCGCCCCTGATGTGCGCCGGCCTCATCGGCTGGCGCGCCCTGCGGGCTGCGGGCGACGCGCAGGTGGTCGGCCTCTACGGGTTCGGCGCTTCCGCACACCTGGTGGCGCAGATCGCCATCGCCCAGGGTCGGCGGGTTCTTGCGATGACACGGCCGGGCGACACCTCACGCCAGGACTTCGCCCGATCGCTGGGCGTCGCATGGGCCGGCGGGACCGACGCCGTGCCGCCGCAGGCACTCGATGCGGCCATCATCTTTGCGCCCGACGGGGCGCTCGTCCCGCTGGCACTCGCGCGTGTCAGGCCGGGCGGGGTGGTCGTCTGTGCCGGCATCCACATGAGCGACATCCCCTCGTTTCCCTACGCGACGCTCTGGGGCGAACGCACCTTGCGCTCTGTCGCCAACCTCACCCGCGAAGACGCCAAGACCTTCTTCGAGTTCGTGGCCACACATCCGTTGAAGGTCGAGGTCACCCGCTACCCGCTGGCCTCGGCCAACGAAGCGCTGGATGCCCTGCGGGACGGCCGCCTGCGGGGCGCCGGCGTCCTGGTGCCGTGAGGCGGCGCTGCGGCCGGCTGCGTTTGCGCTTCGTCAAGAGGACGGGCCTGCCTCGCGCCTATCGTCAGGCCATTCCCACCCTTCGGAGACGCACGCCATGAACATCCTGCTCGCCATCGACGACAGCCCGTTCAGCCGGCACATGCTGGCCTGGCTCGGCGCCTGCGGCGACCCGTTCCTGTCGCGTGATCACAGGTACGGCGTCGTTCACGCACAGACCCCTGCGCCACGCGGGCTCAAGGTCCTCGTCGACGACAGCGAACTGGAACGGCGCAGGGTCATGGAGGCCGACGCGGTCTTCGACCCCGTGCGCACGTTCATGCACCACCACGGCGTGCATGCGACGTTTTTCGCCGCGGAGGGCAACCCGTCCGACGTGATCATCGAACACGCACAGCGGCTCGAGTCCGACCTGATCGTGATGGGCTCCCATGGCCGCAGCACCGCGGGGCAATGGGCGCTCGGCTCGGTCGTGTCGCGCGTGCTGGCACGCACGTCGGTGCCGGTGCTGGTGGTGCCACCACCCGGAGCGGCTGGCACGAGCGCGTAGTCAACGGTCGCGGCAGCGCCGGCTCACAACGATGCCGGGCTTACTCCCACTCGATGGTCGCAGGCGGCTTGCTCGACACGTCGTAGGTCACGCGGTTGATGCCACGCACCTCGTTGATGATGCGGCCCGACACCTTCTTGAGCAGGCTGTACGGCAGCTCGGCCCAGTCGGCGGTCATGAAGTCGCTGGTCTGCACGGCACGCAGTGCCACCACGTAGTCGTAGGTGCGGCCGTCGCCCATCACGCCCACGCTCTTGACCGGCAGGAAGACGGTGAAGGCCTGGCTCGTGAGGTCGTACCAGCTCTTGCCGCTGGCGGAGTCGATGGTGGCGCGCAGCTCCTCGATGAAGATCGCATCGGCGCGGCGCAGCAGCTCGGCGTACTCGCGCTTCACTTCGCCGAGGATGCGCACACCCAGGCCGGGGCCGGGGAACGGGTGCCGGTAGACCATGTCGTGCGGCAGGCCCAAGGCCACGCCCAGCTCGCGCACCTCGTCCTTGAAGAGTTCGCGCAGGGGCTCGAGCAGCTTCAGGCCCAGCTTCTCGGGCAGGCCGCCGACGTTGTGGTGGCTCTTGATGCTGGTCGCCTTCTTGGTCTTGGCGCCGCC
>DASWSY010000387.1:0-2753 GCA_036402415.1 Rhizobacter sp.
GCCGAGCTTGTTCTCCAGGATGTCGGCCACCGCCTTGGGCATGGCCGCACCGCCGCCGCCGATCTTGCGCAGGCTGGAGAGGTCGTAGCTGTCGAGCTTCGGGTTGGAGACGAAGTCGACCACCATCGCGGTGATGAGGCCGAGGCCGGTGACGCGGTAACGCTGGATGCACTCGGCCGCGGCGTCGCGGTCCCAGCGCGGCAGCAGCACGACGGTGGAGCCGCCGTAGATCACCGCGTTCATGTTGGCTTGCATGCCGGTCACGTGGAAGAGCGGCAGCACCGCCATGCTCACGGTGCCCTGGTTCGTCTGCCCCCACACGCCGCCCGACACGGTGTTGTACATCGCGGTGCGGTGCGTGTGCATGCAACCCTTGGGGTGGCCGGTGGTGCCCGAGGTGTAGGGCATCACGCACAGGTCATCGGGGCCGGTCGTGAGCGGGCCGGGCTTCAGGCCCTTCGCCATCGCATCGACCCAGAGCGTCACGCCCTTGTCGGCGATGGGCGCGCGCGGCGCGGCCACGAAGTCGGGCACGTTGAGCGTGGTCTTCTCGCGCAGGTAGTCGCTGTAGGTGCCGACGATCACGTGCTCCAGCGTGTGCTCGTCGCCACCCGGCTGCAGCAGCGGCTTGAGGCGCGGGTAGAGCTCTTGCGTGGTGATGGCGACCTTGGCGTCGGCATCGCTCACGTAGTGCTTGAGCTCGCCCGTGAGGTTCATCGGGTTGACCGGCACCACCACCGCGTTGGCGCGCAGGATGGCGTAGTAGCCGATCATGAACTGCGGGCTGTTCTGCGTGTAGAGCAGCACCCGGTCACCCTTCTTGACGCCGCACACCTGTTCCAGATAAGCCGCGAGTGTTTCCGTCTCCTGCTTGAACTGCGAGAAGGTGAAGGGCGTGTCGTAGAAGATGAAGAAGGGCTTCTTCGGAAAGCGCGCCGCCGAGACCTCCACGTTGAAGTAGAGGTTGGTCTCGGGGACATAGAGATGGCGAGGCGCGTGCTCGGGCCAGAAAGCGAAATGACGGTCGGACATGGTGCGCCTCGTCTCCTGCGGTCAGTGGGGTCAGGGTTTTGCTTTGGGTGCCATGTACTTGGCAAGTTCCGACTTGCCGATGGCGTTGAGGTGGACTTCGTCGGGCCCGTCTGCAAACCGGATGGTGCGCGCGCTGGTGTAGGCCGCGGCCAGCGGCGTGTCCTGCGAGACCCCGGCGCCCCCGTGGATCTGGATCGCCCAGTCGATTACCTGGCAGGCCATCTGTGGCGCCACCACCTTGATCATCGCGATCTCGTTCTTGGCGCCCTTGTTGCCCTTGGTGTCCATCGCATGGGCGGCGTTGAGCGTGAGCAGGCGCGCCTGGTCGATGAGGATGCGCGAGTGCGCGATGCGCTCGCGCCACACGCCCTGGTCCGACAGCAGCTTGCCGAAGGGCTTGCGCAGCAGCGCCCGCTTGCACATGAGCTCGAGCGCACGCTCGGCACCGCCGATCAGGCGCATGCAGTGGTGGATGCGGCCGGGGCCCAAGCGGCCCTGGGCGATCTCGAAGCCGCGGCCTTCGCCGAGCAGCAAGTGGTCGGCCGGCACGCGCACGTTGGTGAAGCTGATCTCGGCGTGGCCGTGCGGTGCGTGGTCGTAGCCGTAGACGGTGAGGTGGCGCTCGACCTTCACCCCGGGCGTGTCCATCGGCACGATGATCATCGACTGCTGCTTGTGCGGGCTCGGGTCGTCGACCGTGCCGGTCTTGCCCATGAAGATCAGCACCTTGCAGCGCGAGTCGGGCGCGCCGGAGGTCCACCACTTGCGGCCGTTGATGACGTAGTGGTCACCGTCACGCACGATGCGCGACTGGATCTGCGTGGCGTCACTCGACGGCACGTCGGGCTCCGTCATCGCGAAGCCGGAGCGGATCTCGCCGGCCAGCAGCGGCTTCAGCCCCTTCTCCTTGTGCTCGGGGGTGCCGTAGCGCTCGAGCAGCTCCATGTTGCCGGTGTCGGGCGCCGAGCAGTTCATCGCTTCGCTGGTCAGCGGGTAGCGGCCCATGATTTCGCACAGGGGGGCGTATTCGAGGTTGGTCAGACCGGCGCCGTGCTGCGAGGCCGGCAGGAACATGTTCCACAGGCCGGCGGCGCGGGCCTTGGCCTTCAGGCCGTCCATCACCTCATGCGTCGGGTCCCACTGCCTGCCCTTGGCGCGGCTGGCCTCCATCTCCTTGCGGAAGAGCGGCTCGGCCGGGATGACGTACTCGGTCACGAAGGCCATCAGGCGCGCTTGCCATTCGAGCATCTTCGGGGTCGGCGCGAAGTTCATCCCGTGTCTCCTCTTGTCGTCGGTGTGACCCTAGCCTACGAACATACTTGTTTTTCTGCAAGCCAGGGTTCTCACCTGCAAGCGGCTCCATACCGGCGCGGAGATCGGCGCCGTTCTGCATGCCGGATCAGCGGCCGAGGATCACCCCGCCGTCGACCACCAGGGTGTGCCCGAGCACATAGTCGCCGGCGCGCGAGGCGAGGTAGATCGCAGCGCCCGCCATGTCTTCATCGCTGCCGATGCGCCTGGCCGGAATGCGCGCAGCGACGGCTTCTTCCTGGTCACGCGCGGCGCGGTTCATCTCCGAGGCGAATGCCCCCGGAGCGATCGCGGTGGTCACGATGTGGTGCTGTATCAGGTGCGTGGCCATGCGTTTGGTCAGGTGAATCAGGCCGGCCTTGCTCGCCGCATAGGAATACGTTTCGAGCGGGTTGACGGCGATGCCGTCG
>DASWSY010000388.1:0-3202 GCA_036402415.1 Rhizobacter sp.
ACCGTGCTTCCTAGAGTGCCGCATGACCCCGCCCCCGGCCGGCCTGGCCTTGCCCCTGCCTCCCTTGACCCCGCGTCAGAAAGCCGCGCTCGACGACGATGCGTCGCTCGAGCGCTGCACGCGCTGGCGCCAGTCGCCCGACGGCCGCCGCGAGGCCGAGTCGGTGTTCGCCTTGCAGGGCATGTATTGCGCGGCCTGTGCCGGCGTGATCGAAGCCGCGCTCAAGCGCGTGCCGGGTGTGGCCGCCGCCGAGGTGAACGCAGCAAGCGAACGCGCCTCGGTGCGCTGGGACCCGTCGCGCACCTGTGCCTCGGCCCTGGTCGACGCGGTGCAGGCCGCCGGCTACCGCGCGCTGCCGGCCGAGCACGAGGCCGCGCGTGCCGCGCGGCTGCGCGAATCCCGGCAGGCGCTGTGGCGGCTGCTGGTGGCGGGCTTCTCGATGATGCAGGTGATGATGCTCACCACGCCCGGCTACCTGGCCGAGCCCGGCGACATCGCGCCCGACCTCGCGGCGCTCATGAACTGGGCGGCCTGGGTGCTGACGCTGCCGGTGTTGCTCTTTTCCGCCGGGCCGTTCTTCAAGGGCGCGTGGAACGCCGTGCGCCAGCGCCGCATCGGCATGGACGTGCCGGTGGCGCTCGGCATCGCGGTCACCTTCGTCGCCGGCACCGCCGCGACCTTCGACCCGGCCGGTCCCTTCGGCGCCGACCCCTATCTCGATTCGCTGACGATGTTCGTGAGCTTCCTGCTGGCCGGCCGCTGGCTCGAGGTGCGTGCGCGCCATCGCAGCACCGAGGCGCTCGATGCGCTGCTGCAGCGCCTGCCAGACGCGGTGGAGCGCCTAGCCGACGACGGCAGCGCGAGCACCGTGCCCGTGGCGCGCCTCCAGGTGGGCGACCGCGTGCGCATCGCGGCCGGCCAGGCCTTCCCGGGCGACGCGCTGGTGCTCGAGGGCAGCACGCAGGTCGACGAGGCCATGCTCACCGGTGAATCCCGCCCGGTGGAGCGCGGCACGGGCGACACCGTCGTCGGTGGCAGCCTGAACCTGGCCTCGCCGGTGGTGGTGCGCCTGCAGAAGCTGGGTGAGGGCACGCGCTACCAGCAGATCGTCGACCTGTTGCAGCACGCGCTGACGCAACGCCCCGGCGTGCTGCGCGTGGCCGACCGCTGGGCCGGCCCGTTCCTCGTCGGCGTGCTGCTGCTGGCCGCGCTGGCCGGCGCCGTGTGGAGCGTGATCGACCCCACGCGCGCGGTGTGGGTCGCGGTGGCGGTGCTGATCGTCACCTGCCCGTGTGCGCTCTCGCTGGCCGCGCCTGCCGCGCTACTGGCGGCGACCGGGGGTCTGGCACGCCGCGGCGTGCTCGTGCAGCGGCTCGACGCCATCGAGACGCTGGCCCACGTCGACACCGCCGTCTTCGACAAGACCGGCACGCTCACCCAGGACCGCCTGGTGCTTGCCGCAACGCACCTCGACGCGCACGCCGACCGTACGGCGCTCCTGGCGCGCGCGGCCTCGCTCGCGGCGCTGTCGCGTCATCCCTTGTCGGTGGCGCTGGTGCAGGCCCTGCCGACCGCGACGTACGCCTGGCGTGCGCTGCGAGAAGTCGCAGGGCAGGGGGTGGAGGCGACCGATGAACACGGCCAGCGCTGGCGCCTGGGCGCGCCCGCCTGGGTGGGCGTGGTCCCGCAACTGGCGGCCAACCGGCCGCGCGTGGCCTGTGCGCGCGAAGGCGCCGGGCCCGACGCGCAGGTGCTGTTCGAATTCGACGAAGCGCTGCGCCCCGACGCGCACGACGCACTGCAGAGCCTGGTGGCGCAGGGCCTGCAGGTGCGGCTGCTCTCGGGCGATACCGAAGGCAGCGTGCAAGCCGTGGCCGACCGCCTGGGCATCGCCCAGGTGCAGGGCCAGGCCACGCCTGAGGACAAGCTGCGCGCCATCGAGTCGCTGCAGGGCGAGGGCCGGCGTGTGCTGATGGTGGGCGACGGGCTGAACGACGGCCCGGTGCTCGCGCGTGCCGATGCCTCGATCGCCCTCGCGCACGGCAGCGCGCTGGCCCAGCAGCGTTCCGACTTCATCGTGCTCGGCAGCCGCCTCGGCGAGATCCCTGCCGCGCTGGTGCACGCCCGCAAGACCGCGCGGGTGATGCGACAGAACCTCGGCTGGGCACTGGCCTACAACGCATCGTGCGTGCCGCTGGCGCTCGTCGGCTGGCTGCCACCCTGGGCCGCGGGCCTCGGCATGGCGGCGAGCTCGCTGCTGGTGGTGCTCAACGCGCTGCGTCTGTCGCGCTAGAAGGAACACCGCCATGGAAAGCCTCTATCTCCTCCTGCCCCTGTCGGTCCTGCTCGTGCTCGCATTGATCGGGCTGATCGGCTGGGCCGTGCATTCGGGCCAGTTCGACGACCTCGAGCGCGAAGGCCAGCGCGTGCTGGAAGACGAGCCGCAGCTCGCGGCGACACCGCGGCTTGACGCGACCACTCCTGCCGATTGATCCGCGTCAAGGGTGTTCGCCGGGGCGCTTCCGACAATTCGGGCAGCTCAAAAAAACCCGAGGAATCGACCCATGAACACAACTGCTCCGGCTTCTGCCGCGCCGGTCTACAGCGACGGGGTGGTGCGCAACTTCGCGCTCGCCGCCGTGCTGTGGGGCATCGTCGGCATGCTGGTCGGCGTGGTCATCGCCGCACAGCTCACCTGGCCCGAACTCAACTTCGGCATTTCGTGGCTGAGCTACGGCCGACTGCGCCCGCTGCACACCAACGCGGTGATCTTCGCCTTCGGCGGCTGCGCGCTCTTTGCCAGCAGCTACTACGTGGTGCAGCGCACCTGCCAGGTGTCGCTCTTCCTGCCCAAGCTCGCCGCCTTCACCTTCTGGGGCTGGCAGCTCGTGATCGTGGCGGCCGCCATCTCGCTGCCGCTCGGCTACACGCAGGGCAAGGAGTACGCCGAACTCGAGTGGCCGATCGACATCCTGATCGCCGCCGTGTGGGTGGCCTACGCCATCGTCTTCTTCGGCACCATCGGCATCCGCAAGATCCGCCACATCTACGTGGCCAACTGGTTCTTCGGTGGCTTCATCCTCGCCGTCGCCCTGCTGCACATCGTCAACAGCGCGGCCATCCCGGCCGGTGCGATGAAGAGCTACTCGGCCTACGCCGGCGTGCAGGACGCGATGGTGCAATGGTGGTACGGCCACAACGC
>DASWSY010000389.1:0-12575 GCA_036402415.1 Rhizobacter sp.
CGCTGTGGTCAGCGGCTTTTGCGTTTCAGGCCCTGGCGGGCCTGTGAATCTTGGTGCCCAGGAGAGGACTCGAACCTCCACGCCTCTCAGCGCTAGTACCTGAAACTAGTGCGTCTACCAATTCCGCCACCTGGGCATTTCAGGAAGTCTTGGACTATATCATCAAACAAACCAAATTCTCAAACACCACCGCCATCGGCGCCGAGCTGATGAGCGAAGTCGAGGGGACCGTACAAGGGCATCGCGACGGGCACGGCTTTGTCGTGCGCGACGACAACCAGCCCGACCTCTATCTTTCGCCGCAAGAAATGCGCGCGGTGCTGCATCGGGATCGCGTGAAGGCGCGCGTGGTGCGCTACGACCGCAAGGGCCGGCCTGAAGGCCGCGTGCTCGAGATCCTCGAGCGCCGCAAGACGCCCATCATCGGCCGACTGCTGCACGAGAGCGGCATCTGGCTCGTGGCGCCGGAAGACAAGCGCTACGGCCAGGACATCATGGTGCCGAAGAACGCCATCGCGAATGCGACGGCGGGGCAGGTCGTCGCGATCGAGTTGACCGAGCCGCCTTCGCTCTATTCGCAACCGATGGGCCGCGTGACCGAAGTGCTCGGCGAGATCGACGACCCCGGCATGGAAATCGAGATCGCGGTGCGCAAGTACGAAGTGCCGCACCGTTTCTCGCCGGAGACGCTGGCGCAGGCCGCAAGCCTTCCCGACAAGATCCGCCCGGTCGACAAGCGCGAACGCATCATCCTCACCGACGTGCCGCTCGTCACCATCGACGGCGAGGACGCACGCGACTTCGACGATGCGGTGTACTGCGAGCCCGCCAAGCATGGCCGCGGCAAGAGCGCCTTCGACGGCTGGCGTCTCGTCGTGGCCATCGCCGACGTGAGCCACTACGTGAAACCCGGCGAACCGCTGGACGACGACGCGTATGAACGCGCCACCTCGGTCTATTTCCCGCGCCGCGTCATCCCGATGCTGCCGGAGAAACTCTCCAACGGCCTGTGCTCGCTGAACCCGAACGAAGACCGCTTGTCGATGGTGTGCGACATGCTCATCACCAAGGACGGCGACATCCACGCCTACCAGTTCTTCCCGGCGGTGATCTGCTCGCACGCGCGCTTCACCTACAACGAAGTCGCGGCGATCCTTGCCAACACGCGCGGCCCCGAGGCGGCGCGGCGCAAGGATCTGGTGCCGCACCTGCTGCACCTTCACGAGGTCTACCGCGCCTTGTTGAAGGCGCGCGCGAAGCGCGGCGCGGTCGATTTCGAAACCACCGAGACGCAGATCATCTGCGACGACAACGGCCGCATCGAGAAGATCGTGCCGCGCACGCGCACCGAGGCGCACAAGCTCATCGAGGAAGCCATGCTCGCGGCCAACGTGTGCTCGGCCGACTTCATCGCGTCTGCCAGGCACTCGTCGCTGTACCGCGTGCACGAGGGGCCGACGCCCGAGAAGAAGACGCTGCTGCAGAACTATCTCAAGCAGCTCGGCCTCGGCATGAACGTGAGCGACGATCCGAAGCCGGGCGAGTTCCAGGCCATCGCGGCGGCCACCAAGGACCGCCCCGACGCGCAGCAGATCCACACCATGCTGTTGCGCTCGATGCAGCAGGCGATCTACACCGGCATCAACAGCGGCCACTTCGGTCTGGCCTACGAGGCCTACACGCACTTCACGAGCCCGATCCGTCGTTACCCCGACCTGCTCGTGCACCGTGTGATCAAGGCCCTGTTGCAGGGCAAGCGCTACAGCCTGCTGACCGGGCAGGTCGAGGCCGCGAGCAAGTCGCGCAAGAACTCGGCGGCCGAAGAGGAGCAGTGGGAAGGGGTGGGCGCGCATTGCAGCGCCAACGAGCGCCGCGCCGACGAAGCGTCGCGCGACGTCGAAGCCTGGCTCAAGTGCCGCTTCATGCGCGAGCACCTCGGCGAGGAGTACAGCGGTACCGTGAGCGCGGTGACGACCTTCGGTCTCTTCGTCACGCTCGACAGCCTGTACGTGGAAGGTCTGATCCACATCACCGAACTCGGCGGCGAGTACTACCGCTTCGACGAGGCCCGGCAGGAGTTGCGCGGCGAGCGCTCCGGCGTGCGCTACGCCATCGGCTCGCGGGTACGTGTGCAGGTGAGTCGTGTGGACCTCGATGGCCGCAAGATCGACTTCCGCATGGTGCATGAGGGCGAGGAGGGCGCGCTCGTGGCGCGGGCTCGGCGTGACAAGGCCGGCACGGGCAAGAGCGCCGTGGCGGAACTTGCCGCCGTGAAGGAAACCGATCGCGCCGTCAAGGCTGCCACCAAGGCGCGCAAGGGCACGACCGCGGGGGCGAAGGGTGCGCACCCGGTGCGCGCGGCCAAGTCGGCGGCGCGCAAGGCTGGCGGCAAGACGACCCGGCGGCGTTGACGGGTCAGGGGCGCTGCTGTGCGGCGCCCAGCATGGCCTCGACCAGGTCGGCGGCGCGCATCGGCACGACGCCGCAGCGTTCCGCCGCGAGTCCGTGCAGCCACGTGGCGTGGCGAGCGGCGTCGAGCGCCGTGCTGCCGCTTGCCGACCAGCAGCCGCCGATCCATCCTGCGAGCACGTCACCGGTCCCTGGGGTGGCGAGCGCGGCGCTCCCGGTGCCGTTGATCCATGGGGCACCTTGCGCTCCGGCGATCACTGAACCCGAGCCCTTGAGCACGACGACGCACGCGAACGTTTGCGCGAGCGTGCGTGCTGCGGCGACGCGGTCGTTCTGAACGCTCGCGGTGTCGACGCCGAGCAGCCGGGCGGCTTCCAGGGGATGCGGTGTCATCACCGTGTCGCGGTGGTGCGCGTGGCGTGCGCGCAGGAGCGCGGCAAGCGATGGGTCGGCGGCAATGGCGTTCAGCGCGTCGGCATCGATCACCAGGCGACCTGCGGTGCTCAGCAGCCGCGGCAGGGCCCGATGGATGGCCGAGCCACCGCCGCAACCGGCGACGACTGTGGCGTTTCCCGCGGCGGCCGACTGCCACCATCCTGGCCGGACCATCAGCTCGGGGCGGCCCGCGTCGCTTGCGGGAGTGGTGTGCCCGGCCAGCAGGTCGACGTACACGCGCCCGGCACCCGCCGCATGTGCGGCCCGAGCGGCCAGCCACGCGGCGCCCGTCATGCCCGCACTGCCGCCGACCACGGCGACGTCGCCGAAGCTGCCCTTGTGTTGGGCGTGACGCCTGGCGATGTCGAGCGGCGACGAAGCGCCGAGCCATGCGCTTGCCGCACTGGGGGCGATGCCCAGGTCGTCGAACCACACCTCACCGGCGAGGTCGCGCCCGGCGGCGGTGAAAAGTCCGGGTTTGAGGGTCAACAGCGACAGCGTGTGGTTGGCCACGACACAAGGTGCGCCGTGAGGCTGGCCGGTGTCCGCGTTCAGACCGGAAGGCAGGTCGACCGCAAGCACCGGGCAGGCGAGCCCGTTCATCGTCTCGATGGCCGCCGCGAGTTCACCGGCCGGGGCGCGCCGGCTTCCCAGGCCCAGCAGAGCGTCGATGGCGAGATCCGGGGCGACGGCGGGTTTCTGGCGCGTGTCGATGAGCACGCCGGCTGCCTGCCCACGCGCGCACGCGGCCGCGGCGTCGGCCGGCAGCCGGCTGGCGTCGGCATGCAAGGTGAGCTCGACGGACCATCCAGCCTGCAACAGATGGAGGGCCGCCTCCAGGCCGTCACCGCCGTTGTTGCCGGGCCCGCAGGCGATCCACACACGCTGCGCATGAGGATGCAAGGCTCGTGCGAGTGCGGCAACGCCAGCGCCTGCTCGACGCATCAGTGCATGCGGTGGCAATGTGGCCTGCGACGCCTGCTCGATGGCACGCGAAGCCTCCACGTCATGCAGGGGCCAGTCGCGCTTGGCGGGCAGAACGCGGTCCATGTCTCAGCGCCGCAGCCGTTCGAGGCCAAGGCCTTCGGTATCGATGGCGGGCGCGCGAGACGCGATCGCATCGGCCACGACACGCGCCGAGCCGCAGGCGAGCGCCCAGCCGCTGGAGCCATGCCCCAGGTTGAGCCACACGCCCGGCAGGCCGCTCGCGCCAAGCAACGGCGGGCCATCGGGCAGCATGGGGCGGGCGCCCTTCCACACCTGGGCCTGGCTCATGTGCGCCGCGCCGGGAAACCAGTCGTTCAAGACTTTGTAGAGCGTGGCCAGCGCCGCCTTGTGGTGGCGCTCGGGACGCCCACCGAGTTCGGCGCTGCCCGCCACGCGCAGCCGTGAGCCGAAGCGGCTGACGGCGACCTTGTAGCGCTCGTCCATCACCGCCGAGCGCGGGCCGAGGTCAGGGTGCACGTCGAGCTTGCGCAGGGGGGCCGTCACCGAGTACCCGTAGACCGGTGCGAGTGGAAGCTTGAGGCCGTGCCGACGCAGGAGGTGCTTGGAGTCCACTGCGGCGCAGATGAGCACCGCGTCGAAGCTCTCGGTTTCGGGCTCGAAGGGCAGCACGTCCGTGGACGGGCCGTCGAACCTTCCGGCATCGGCGCTCGCCCAGCTCGACTCCTCCATGGGCGAGTAGACCTTGGTCAAGGTCGGGCGAGGGCCCGGCTGCAGGCTCTGCACATGGGTGTGGAAGCGAAACTTCGCGCCCAGGCGCTCGGCCTCGGTGCGCAGCAGCAGCGCGAACTGCCGGCAGTTGCCGACCTCGTCCTGCGGCAGGTGGATGCCAGCGTGAAGCGGCGCATCGGCGTTGAGTCCCGGCTCGACCTGGCGGCACTGGGTTGCGTCGAGCACCTGGTAGCGCACGCCGGCCTCCTGCAGGACGGCCAGGCCCGACTGCGCACGCTCCGCATCGCGGGCGCTTCGAAGCAGCACCAGGTAGCCCTCGGCGCGCTCGTAGTCGAGCTGCATCGTGTGCGTGAGGTGGTGCAGGCGCTGCCGGCTGTAGCTGGCCAGGCGTTGCAGGCGGGCGCGGTTGCTGCGGTAGGCCAGCGGACGACAGGCTCGCCACCAGCGCCACATCCACCCGAGCGTCGAAGGACCCAGGCCCGGATTCACTCGCACCGGCGAATGGCGCTGGAAAAGATGGCTGATCACATGCCATGGCATTCCGGGCGAGGCCCAGGGCGTCACATAGCCCGGCGCGATGACGCCCGCATTGGCAAAGCTCGATTCGGCCGCCACGCTGCCACGGCGTTCGAATACCGTCACCTCGTGGCCATCTGCGGCGAGTTCATAGGCAGAGGTCACGCCGACGATGCCGGCGCCGATCACGGCGACGCGCATCAGTCCTGCTCCTCGCGCAGCGCGCGCTCGACGGCGAACGAGACGTCCAGCACGGTGTCGTCCTGCAGGGCATGGCTCCAGACCATCAGGCCGACCGGCAGCTCGCCCGCAACGTGGCAAGGCAACGACAGCGCGCAGCCATCGAGCATGTTGACCGCGGACGGGTTGCGCAGGAGGAGGGTGTTGGCGGCGAAGAAGGCGTCGTCGTCCTTCAGGCTGTCGATGGTGGGCGCCACGATGGGTACGGTGGGGCTGATGAGCGCGTCGTAGGGGCGCATCGCGAGGGTCATGCGGGAAATCCAGTCGGCGCGTGCGCGCAGGAGGTCGAGGTAGTCGGCGGCCGTCATGGTGGCGCCGCGGCGGATGCGCAAGGCCACGCGGGGATCGTAGTCGGCCTCGCGTGTGGCGAGCAGCGATCGGTGCCAGGCCCAGCTTTCGGCGGCAGAGAAGCCTCCGGTGGCGTTGAGGGTGGCCAAGTCGCCCAGCTCGGGGAGCGCGAGTGTTTCGATCTGGGCGCCGGCGCGGCGCAGCGTCGACAGGCTGCGCTCGAATGCGCGGGCCACCGTCGCGTCCATGCCCTCGAGTTGCGGTGCCGCCACGGCGAGTCGCAGCGCGTGCACCGGTCGGCCGGGCAGCGTGGCACGACGCCGGGCCAGCACTTCGTGCAAGAGGACCGCGTCGCGCACCGACAGGGTGATGGCGCAGGCGGTGTCGAGGGTGGTCGATAGGGGAATCGCGCCGTCGGTCGGCGTCAGGCGCGCCGTGCTCTTGAACCCGACGAGGCCCTGCAGGGCGGCCGGAATGCGGATCGACCCGCCGGTGTCGGACCCGAGCGCCGCCCATGCCGCGCCCGTGGCCACCGAGACGGCGCCGCCCGAGGTCGACCCGCCCGGGATGCGTGCCGGGCCACCATGCGCGGCGGCGCTCGGGTTTGCCGGCGTGCCGTGGTGGGGGTTGATCCCCACGCCGGAAAACGCGAACTCCGTCATGTTCGTGTGGCCGGTGAGCACGGCGCCGGCCTCGCGCAGGCGGGCCACGGCGGGGCTGTCGACGTCGGCGGGGCGGGCATCGGCCAAGACCTTCGAGGCGGCCGTGGTCGGGTGGCCTTGCACGTCGAAGAGCGCTTTCACGCTCACCGCCAGGCCGGCCAGCGGCGGCAGCGGTGCGCCGGCGGCGCGCACGGCGTCGACCGCGGCGGCCACTGCGTGGGCCTGGGCGTCGAAACGCTTGAGATAGGTGCGTGTGTTGGCCGGGCCCTCGGCGCAGCGCAGGCAATCGGCCAACGCCTCGGCCGCCGTTGTACGCCCCTCCAGCAGGGCGGCTCGGGCGGCGGTCAGGTCATTCGTCATGGGTGAGAGTGCCTGCTATACTCCGCGGGTTTACCTGAGTGCCACCCATGTCGGGCGGCGGCAGTGAACAAATCGCGGATCCGGCTGTTTGAAGGTGTCGCGTGCTCGTCAACGAGCCACAGCGATTCTGGCCGGATTCTAGAACCAACCTTTGGAGTGATTCATGTCCGTCACCATGCGTGAAATGCTGGAAGCCGGCGTCCATTTCGGGCACCAAACGCGCTTCTGGAACCCCAAGATGGCCCCGTACATCTACGGCCATCGAAACAAGATCCACATCATCAACCTCGAGAAGACGCAACCGCTCTTCCTCGACGCGATGAAGTTCATCCGCCAGCTCGCCGCCAAGCGCGGCACCATCCTGATGGTCGGCACCAAGCGCCAGGCCCGCGACGTGATCGTGCAGGAAGCCAAGCGCGCCGGCATGCCTTATGTCGACCAGCGCTGGCTCGGCGGCATGCTGACCAACTTCAAGACGGTCAAGGGTTCGCTCAAGAAGCTGAAGGACATGCAGGCCCAGATCGAGTCGGGCACCGAGATCCGCATCAAGAAGGAAGCGCTGCTGTTCCAGCGCGAGCTGGCCAAGCTCGAGAAGGACATCGGCGGCATCCAGGACATGAACGCGCTGCCGGACGCCATCTTCGTGATCGACGTGGGTTACCACAAGATCGCCGTGGCCGAAGCCAAGAAGCTCGGCATCCCCGTGATCGGCGTCGTGGACTCCAACCACTCGCCCGACGGCATCGACTACGTGATCCCTGGCAACGACGACTCGTCCAAGGCCGTGGCGCTGTACGCCCGTGCCGTGGCCGACGCCGTGCTGGAGGGCAAGGCCAACGCCACCAATGAAGTGGCCCAGGCCGTGTCGGCCGAAGGCGACGAATTCGTGGAAGTCAGCGAGAACGCCTGAGCGGCTCGCCCCGACTCACCTCACGGTGAGCATCAAAAGGGGCTTTGACAGCCCCTTTTTTTCAATCAATGCATGACGATTCCGGTGGTCGGCGCACGCTGCCGACCGCGGGCCAACAGGAGATTTGAGATGGCAGCAATCACCGCAAGCATGGTCGCCGAACTGCGCGCCAAGACCGACGCCCCGATGATGGAGTGCAAGAAGGCCCTGACCGAGGCCAACGGCGACTTCGACAAGGCCGAAGAGCTGCTGCGCGTCAAGCTGGGCAGCAAGGCCGGCAAGGCCGCGTCGCGCATCACCGCCGAGGGCGTGGTCGCCGCGGCCGTGGAAGGCACAACCGGCGCCATCGTCGAAGTCAACTGTGAAACCGACTTCGTCACCAAGAACGATTCCTTCCTCGCGCTGGCCAAGGCTGCGGCCGAGCTCATCGCAAAGAACAACCCGGCCGACATCGCCGCGCTGGGCGCGCTGCCGTACTCGCAAGACGGCTTCGGCCCCACGCTCGAAGACGTGCGCAAGGGCCTGGTCGGCAAGATCGGCGAAAACATGTCGTTCCGCCGCTTCAAGCGTTATGCCAACGGCGGCAAGCTCGCGAGCTACCTGCACGGCACCCGCATCGGCGTGATCGTCGAGTTCGATGGCGATGAAGTCGCCGCGAAGGACGTGGCCATGCACGTGGCCGCGATGAAGCCGGTGTCGCTGTCGGCCGACGACGTGCCCGCGACGCTGATCGAGAAGGAGCGTTCTGTCGCCGCGCTGAAGGCTGCCGAATCGGGCAAGCCGGCCGAGATCGTCACCAAGATGGTCGAAGGCTCGGTGCAGAAGTACCTGAAGGAAGTCAGCCTGCTGAACCAGGTGTTCGTGAAGGCCGCTGACGGCAAGCAGACCGTCGATCAGTACCTGAAGTCGACGAAGACCACGGTCAAGTCGTTCACGCTCTATGTGGTCGGCGAAGGCATCGAGAAGAAGGTCGACGACTTCGCGGCCGAAGTGGCGGCCCAGGTCGCAGCCGCCAAGGGCGGCTGAGCCTGCGAGCGAGCCGACGCGGGGCCATGCCGCTTGGAGGTGAATCAAGTCACCTGCGGGTGAAGGGCCCCGCCGTCGCGGATAGACTCGAAGCCCATCCCGTCCTGACCACAAGTCCGTCCTGACCAAAAGTCGCATCACGGAGGAACCTGAATGCCGGCCTACAAGCGCATCCTGCTGAAACTTTCTGGCGAGGCCCTGATGGGCGACGATGCCTACGGCATCAACCGCGCCACCATCGTGCGCATGGTGCGCGAGATCCAGGAAGTGACGCAGCTCGGGTGCGAGGTGGCGGTGGTCATCGGCGGCGGCAACATCTTCCGCGGTGTGGCAGGCGGCTCGGTCGGCATGGACCGGGCGACGGCCGACTACATGGGCATGCTGGCCACGGTGATGAACTCGCT
The DNA here is from genome assembly GCA_036402415.1 of Rhizobacter sp. Classification (GTDB taxonomy): domain Bacteria; phylum Pseudomonadota; class Gammaproteobacteria; order Burkholderiales; family Burkholderiaceae_C; genus Rhizobacter. The sequence goes on from DASWSY010000389.1 coordinate 8,928, forward strand.
CGCGCTCGCCGACACCATGCGGCAGGAGGGCATGACGGCCCGCGTGATGTCGGCCATCGGCATCGAGCAGGTGGTCGAGCCTTATGTGCGCCCGAAGGCGCTGCAATACCTCGAAGAAGGCAAGGTGGTGGTCTTCGCCGCCGGCACCGGCAACCCCTTCTTCACCACAGACACGGCCGCGGCGCTGCGCGGTGCCGAAATCGGCGCCGAGATCGTGCTCAAGGCCACGAAGGTCGACGGCGTCTACACCGCCGACCCCAAGAAGGACCCGAGCGCCACGCGCTACAGCCGGGTCTCGTTCGACGAAGCCATCACCCGCAACCTGCAGGTGCTCGACGCCACCGCCTTCGCGCTGTGCCGCGACCAGAAGCTGCCGATCAAGGTCTTCAGCATCTTCAAGGCCGGTGCGCTCAAGCGCGTGGTGCTGGGCGAGGACGAGGGCACCCTGGTGCACGTGTGAGGGCAGGAGATTGAGATGAGCATCGCAGACATCCGCAAGAACACCGAACAGAAGATGGCCAAGTCGGTCGATTCGTTCAAGAACGAACTGGCCAAGATCCGCACCGGCCGCGCCCACCCCGGCATCCTCGACCAGGTGCAGGTCGACTACTACGGCTCGATGGTCCCCATCAGCCAGGTCGCCAACGTGAGCCTGCTCGACGCCCGCACGATCAGCGTGCAGCCCTGGGAAAAGGGCATGGGCCCGAAGATCGAGAAGGCCATCCGCGAATCCGACCTGGGGCTGAACCCCGCCGCCCAAGGCGACCTGCTGCGCGTGCCGATGCCGGCCCTGACCGAAGAACGCCGCAAGGACCTGACCAAGGTCGTCCGCTCGGCGGCGGAAGACGCGCGCATTGCCGTGCGCAACCTGCGCCGCGACGCGAACGACCAGGCCAAGAAGCTGCTGAAAGACAAGCTCATCACCGAAGACGACGAGCGCCGCTCGCTCGACGAGGTGCAGAAGCTCACCGACCGCATCATCGCGGAGATCGATCGCCTCACCTCGGCCAAGGAAGCCGAGCTCATGGCCGTCTGACGCCGGCGTACTCCGTGGATTCAGCGCAGCGCGTCCCACGCCACGTTGCCATCGTGATGGATGGCAACGGCCGCTGGGCCAAGAAGCGCTTCATGCCTCGCGTGGTCGGCCACAAGTTCGGCGTCGATGCCCTGGTGAACGTGGTCAAGGCCTGTGCCGATCGTGGCATCGAGTACGTCACCGTGTTCGCCTTCTCGTCCGAGAACTGGAAGCGGCCGGCCGACGAGGTCTCGGGCCTGATGAGTCTGGCGATCTCCACCGTCTCGAAGCACCTCACGCGGATGATGGGCGAGGGCGTGCGCATCCGCATCGTGGGCGACCGATCCAACGTGGCGCCTTCGGTGCGCACCGCGCTCGACGAGGCCGAAGCGTCGACCCGCCACAACACCCGCATCAACCTCTCCGTCGCCTTCAACTACGGTGGGCGCTGGGACGTGCTGCAGGCCTGCCAGAAGGCGATCGCAGCCGGCGTTGCGCCCGACGCGCTCGACGAAGCCACGCTGTCGCGTTTCATGGCGATGAGCTTTGCCCCCGATCCCGACCTCTTTATCCGCACCGGCGGCGAGGTGCGGATCAGCAACTTCCTGCTGTGGCAGGTGGCGTACTCCGAACTCGTGTTCAGTGATTGCCTCTGGCCGGACTTCGGCGAAGCCGAACTCGATGCGGCGCTCGCCGACTACGCGCGCCGCGATCGGCGTTTCGGCCTGGTTTCCTCGGCCGACGCGATCGCCACCGCAAAGGCCTGAACCATGCTCAAGCAGCGTGTCATCACCGCGGTCGTCATGCTGCTCGTCCTGCTCCCGGCGCTGTTTGCGCCGATGGCCTGGCCGTTCGCCCTCCTCATGCTGGCGATGGCGGGCGCTGCCGCTTGGGAATGGGGCCGGTTGAACGGCGCCTCCCCGGCGGGTGCCGTGGCGATGGGCCTCGTCACCGCCGCGGCGTGCGGCGGCGCCTTGTGGGCGGGGTGGGTGCGTGTCGGCCCGAGCGTCGCATGGTGGGTCGCCTTCGGGGTGTGGGTGCTTGGTGGAGCCTTGGCCCTGAAAGTCGGCGTCGCGTCCTGGCCGCAGTTGCCGCGCGTGGCGCGCTGGCTGCTGGGCATGGCGGCCATCTGGACCGCCTGGCTCGCGCTGTCGAGCGCCAAGGCCGGCGGCATCAACTTCCTCCTGTCGGTCTTCTGCCTGGTCTGGGTGGCGGACATCGCAGCCTACTTCGGCGGCAAGGCGTTCGGTCGTCGCAAACTCGCTCCGGCCATCAGTCCGGGAAAGAGCTGGGAAGGCGTGTGGAGCGGCATGCTCGGCGTGCAGGTGCTGGCCTGGGCCTGGATCTCGGCCGACCGGCACTGGCAGCTGCCGTCGGTCGACTCGGCCAGCCTCTTCACCGTGCTGCTCGAACGCCTGGGCGTGCCGGGCCTCGTTCTGGCCCTGGTGTTCCTGAGCGCGATGAGCGTCGTCGGCGACCTGGTCGAGTCGCTGGTCAAGCGCAGTGCCGGCGCCAAGGACAGCAGCAACCTCCTGCCCGGCCACGGAGGCGTGCTCGACCGCGTCGACGCGCTGCTGCCGGTGTTTCCCATCGCCATGGCGCTGAGCACGCTGGGCGCACCCTGATCTCCATGTCACATCTCGCTTCGACGCGCCTGCGCGTCTGCATCCTCGGGTCCACCGGCAGCGTGGGCGCGAACACGCTCGACGTGATGGCACGACATCCCGATCGTTTCGAGGTGGTGGCGCTCACGGCGCACAGCCGTGTCGACGTGCTGGCGGCGCAGTGCAAGACCTGGAAGCCGCGCTACGCGGTGCTGACCCAGCCCGGATCGGCGCAGGCTCTGCGCGACCAGCTGAAGGCCGCCGGCCTGCGCACCGAGGTGCTGGAAGGGCCGGCAGTGCTGTCTCAGGTGGCGGCCCTGCCCGAGGTCGATGCCGTGATGGCCGCGATCGTCGGCGCGGCCGGACTCGAACCCTGCATCGCGGCCGCGCGAGCCGGCAAGCGACTGATGCTTGCCAACAAGGAGGCGCTTGTCGTCGGCGGCGCCCTCTTCATGCAGGCGGTGAAAAAGGGCGGGGCGACGCTGCTGCCGATCGACAGCGAACACTCAGCCATCTTCCAGTGCCTGCCCGAAGACCGCAGCAGCTGGGGCGCCCGCGTCGACCACATCGTGCTCACCGCCTCGGGCGGCCCCTTCCGCGAGCGTGATCCTTCGACGCTGGGCTCGGTCACGCCAGACGAGGCCTGCGCCCATCCCAACTGGGTGATGGGCCGCAAGATCTCGGTCGACTCGGCCACCATGATGAACAAGGCGCTCGAGGTGATCGAGGCACGCTGGCTGTTCGATCTGGCGCCGGAGCAGATCCGCGTGGTGATCCACCCGCAGAGCATCATCCACTCGATGGTGGTGTGCCGCGACAACTCCGTGCTGGCCCAGCTCGGCACGCCTGACATGCGCGTGCCCATCGCTTTCGGCCTCTCCTTCCCCGAGCGCATCGAATCGGGCGCCAGCGCGCTCGACTTCACGCAGCTTGCGGCCCTTCAGTTCGAGCCGGCCGACATGCGCCGCTACCCCGGGCTGCAGCTCGCATGGGACACCCTGCGCGCTGCCGAAGGCAGCACCGCGGTGC
>DASWSY010000390.1:0-6200 GCA_036402415.1 Rhizobacter sp.
TCACCCGGCTGCACGCCGGCGGCAAGTTCGACAAAGGCTCGGGCGGCGCCTACAGCTTCTCCGGCGGCCTGCACGGCGTGGGCGTGAGCGTGACCAACGCGCTCGCCAAGCGGCTCGAAGTGCACGTCTGGCGCGAAGGCCAGGTGGCGAGCATCACCTTCTCGGGTGGCGATGTGATCGAGCCGCTCAAGGTTCGCAAGGCCACGAACGCCGACCGCAAGTCGGGCACCACGGTGCGCGCCTGGCCCGATGCCAAGTATTTCGAGAGCCCCGATTTCCCCAAGCCGGAGCTGATCCACCTCCTGCGCAGCAAGGCGGTGCTGATGCCCGGCGTGACGGTCACGCTCACCATCGAGAAGACCGGCGAGGTGCTCACATGGACGTACAAGGGCGGCCTGCGCGATTACCTGATGCAGACGCTGCCGGCCGACCCGGTGATCCCGCTCTTCGAAGGCGAGCACTACGCCGACAAGGGCGAGACCGAGAACTTCGCCGAAGGCGAGGGCGCCGCCTGGTGCGTGGCCTTCACCGAAGACGGCGCGCCGATGCGCGAGAGCTACGTCAACCTGATCCCCACGGTGAACGGCGGCACGCACGAGTCGGGCCTGAAGGACGGCCTCTTCGGCGCGGTGAAGGGCTTCATCGAGTTGCACAGCCTCCTGCCCAAGGGCGTGAAGCTGATGCCCGAAGACGTGTTCTCGCGTGCGAGCTTCGTCTTGAGTGCGAAGGTCCTCGACCCGCAGTTCCAGGGCCAGATCAAGGAGCGGCTCAACAGCCGCGACGCGCTGCGGCTCGTGTCCACCTACGTGAAGCCGGCGCTGGAGCTGTGGCTCAACCAGCACGTGGACCTGGGCAAGAAGCTCGCCGAGCTCGTCATCAAGCAGGCGCAGACACGCCAGCGTGCGAGCCAGAAGGTCGAGAAGCGCAAGGGCTCGGGCGTGGCCGTGCTGCCGGGCAAGCTGACCGATTGCGAGAACCGCGACCTCACGCTCAACGAACTCTTCCTCGTCGAGGGCGACTCCGCCGGCGGCAGCGCCAAGATGGGCCGCAACAAGGAAACGCAAGCCGTGCTGCCGCTGCGCGGCAAGGTGCTCAACGCGTGGGAAGTGGAGCGCGACCGCCTCTTCGCCAACAACGAGATCCACGACATCTCGGTGGCGATCGGCGTCGACCCGCACGGCCCGAACGACGAGGTCGACCTCTCGGGCCTGCGCTACGGCAAGGTCTGCATCCTCTCGGACGCCGACGTCGACGGCTCGCACATCCAGGTGCTGCTGCTCACGCTCTTCTTCCGCCACTTCCCGAAGCTCATCGAGAAAGGCCATGTGTACGTGGCCAAGCCGCCGCTCTTCCGCGTCGACGCCCCGGCCCGTGGCAAGAAGCCCGCGGCCAAGATCTACGCGCTCGACGAAGGCGAGCTCACCGCCACCCTCGACAAGCTGCGCAAGGAAGGCGCCCGCGAGGGGAGCTGGAGCATCGGCCGCTTCAAGGGCCTGGGCGAGATGAACGCCGAGCAGCTGTGGGACACGACGCTCAATCCCGACACCCGCCGCCTCCTGCGCGTGGAGTACGGCCAGCTCGACTTCGGCGCCACCACCGACTCGCTGTCCAAGCTGATGGGCAAGGGCGAGGCGGCCGCGCGCCGCGAACTCATGGAGCTGCATGGCGACGACGTCGAGGTCGACGTCTGACGGCGAGGCCGGCGTGAAGGTCCTGGTCGCCGCCGTGCTCCTCGTGCCGCTTGCCGTGCAGGCGGAGCTCTGGGGCTATGTCGACGGCCAGGGCGTGGCGCACGTGGCGCCCGTGCAGGTCGACTCGCGCTACCACCTCGTGCTGGGCAACACCGCCGGCGGCGAGAACAAGGTGCCCGGCAAGACCGACGGCGCCGGCGGCCTGCTCACCTGGCTCGACTTCGCGCCCGAGGTGAAGTCGCTGCAGGCCATCCTGCGTGAGGCGGCCAAGGCGCATGGTGTCGACATCGAGCTGCTCAAGGCCATCATCGCCGTCGAATCCGGCTTCAAGCCGAACGCGGTGTCGCCGAAGGGCGCGGTCGGGCTGATGCAGATCATGCCGACCGGCGCCACGGCTGAGGCGCGGGCCCGGGAGGCGCAGCGCCTGCTCGACCCGAAGCACAACATCCACACCGGCGCGCGCTTGCTGTCGAAGCTGATGCACCGCTTCGGCCGCATCGACGTGGCCCTCGCCGCGTGGAACGCCGGCGCCGGCAAGGTGATGAAGCACGGCGGCGGCATGCCGCCGATCCCCGAGACCCAGGCGCACGTGCACCTGGTGCTCGAACTCTACTGGGCGCTGCTGCAGAACAAGCTGCCGCGCAACGCCCGCGAACTGCAGATGCACGGGCCGCTGACGCCGGCCTCGGTCCCTACCCAATAAGACGACATGAGCCTCGACGACACCCTCGACAACCCCGACGCGATCACGCTCGCCCACTACGCCGAGCGCGCCTATCTCGAATACGCCTTGAGCGTGGTGAAGGGCCGCGCGCTGCCCGACGTGTGCGACGGGCAGAAGCCGGTGCAGCGACGCATCCTCTACGCGATGGAGCGCATGGGCCTGAGCTTCACCGGTACCGCCGGCGCGCGCCCGGTGAAGAGCGCGCGCGTGGTGGGCGACGTGCTCGGCAAGTACCACCCGCACGGCGACCAGGCGGCGTACGACGCGATGGTGCGCATGGCGCAGGACTTCTCTCAGCGCTATCCGCTGGTCGACGGCCAGGGCAACTTCGGTTCGCGCGACGGCGACGGCGCGGCGGCCATGCGCTACACCGAAGCGCGCCTGGCGCCCATCTCGCGCCTGTTGCTCGACGAGCTGGACGAAGGCACGGTCGACTTCACGCCCAACTACGACGGCTCGGAGCAGGAGCCCCGGCAACTGCCGGCGCGCCTGCCCTTCGTGCTGCTCAACGGTGCGAGCGGCATCGCGGTGGGCCTCGCGACGGAAGTGCCGTCGCACAACCTGCGCGAGGTGGCGGCGGCGGCCGTCGCGATGATCCGCAACGACAAGCTCAACGACGATGAGCTGGCGACCCTGATCCCCGGCCCCGACTACGCCGGCGGCGGCCAGATCATCAGCGACGCAGCCGACATCCGCGCGGCCTACGCCACCGGCCGCGGCAGCCTGAAGGTGCGCGCGCGCTGGAAGATCGAAGACCTGGCACGTGGCCAATGGCAGCTCGTCGTCACCGAGCTGCCGCCCGGCACCAGCTCGCAGAAAGTGCTGGAAGAGATCGAGGAGCTGACCAACCCCAAGGTGAAGGCCGGCAAGAAGGCGCTCGCGGCCGAACAGGTGCAGCTCAAGACGACCGTGCTGTCGGTGCTCGACGCGGTGCGCGACGAGGCCAGCAAGGACGCCCCGGTGCGCCTCGTCTTCGAACCCAAGACCAGCCGCATCAGCCAGGAAGAACTGATCCAGACGCTGCTCGCGCACACGAGCCTGGAAACCTCCGCGCCCATCAACCTCACGATGATCGGCGCCGATGGCCGGCCCACGCAGAAGAGCCTGCGCCAGATGCTGGCCGAGTGGGTCGCCTTCCGGGCCGAGACGGTGCAGCGGCGCTCGCAGTTCCGGCTCGACAAGGTGCTGGCGCGCATCCACATCCTCGAGGGCCGGCAGCTCGTGCTGCTCAACATCGACGAGGTGATCAGGATCATCCGCCACTCGGATGAACCGAAGCCGGCGCTGATCGAGCGCTTCAAGCTGACCGAGATCCAGGCCGAAGACATTCTTGAAATCCGCCTGCGTCAATTGGCGCGGCTCGAGGCCATCAAGATCGAGCAGCAGCTGAAGGAGCTGCGCGAAGAGCAGGGCAAGCTCGAAGACATCCTCAATTCGCCGGCCACGCTGAAGCGCACGCTCATCAAGGAGATCGAGGGCGACGCGAAGCAATACGGCGACGAGCGCCGCACGCTGATCCAGGCCGAGAAGAAGGCGGTCGCCGAGATCAAGGTGATCGACGAACCCGTGACGGTGGTGGTGAGCCTCAAGGGCTGGGTGCGGGCACTGAAGGGCCACGAGGTCGATGCGGCCGCGCTGGCGTTCAAGGCGGGTGACGGGCTGTACGGCGTGTTCCCGTGCCGCACGGTCGACTCGCTGCTGGTCTTCGGCAGCAACGGGCGTGTGTACTCCACCGCCGTGGCGCAACTGCCCGGAGGTCGAGGCGACGGCCAGCCGATCACGACGCTCATCGACCTCGAATCGGGCACGCAGCCGCTGCACTACTTCGCGGCCGCGCCCGACGTGACGCTGCTGCTGTCGAACACCGGCGGCTTCGGCCTGCTCGCGCAGGTGGGCGACATGGTGAGCCGCCAGCGCGGCGGCAAGAGCTTCCTCGCGCTCGAAGCCGACGACAAGGTGCTGCCGCCGGTACCGCTGGTGGCGGGCCATTCGCAGGTGGTGTGCCTGTCGATGAGCGGGCGCCTGCTCGCCTTCCCGCTGCAGGAGCTGAAGCTGCAGCCCAAGGGCGGGCGCGGGCTCACGCTGATGGACGTCGACGCGAAGGACCCGCTGGTGTCGGTTGCGACCTGCGCCAACGCGGTGAAGGTGCTGGGCACCGGGCGCGGCGGCAAGGCCAAGGAAGAAGAGCTGAAGGGCGCGTCGCTCGCGGTCTATGCCGGCAAGCGCGCACGCAAGGGCAAGGCGCTCGACGCCGGGATGAAGCCGCATCGGGTGCTGACGCTCGGGTAGCGGTGTGACCGCAACGTCCTCCCCGCCCGCGCTCGAATCGCCCTGGGCGCCCCTGCGCCAGCCGGTGTTCCGCATGCTGTGGAGCGTGTGGCTCACGGCGAACATCTGCATGTGGATGAACGACGTGGCCGCGGCGTGGATGATGACCACGCTCACCACCTCGCCCATCATGGTCGCGCTGGTGCAGTCGGCGTCGACCTTGCCGGTGTTCTTCCTCGGCGTGCCGAGCGGGGCGCTGGCTGACATCCTCGACCGGCGCAAGTACTTCATCTTCACGCAGTTCTGGGTGGCCACGGTCGGCGTGCTGATGTGCGTCGTCACGCTGAGCGGGCAGATGGTGGCGCCGGTGCTGCTGCTGCTGACGTTTGCCAACGGCATCGGCTTCGCGATGCGCTGGCCGGTGTTCTCGGCGGTGATCCCCGAGCTGATCCCCAAGGCGCAGTTGCCGGCGGCGCTGGCGCTCAACGGCATCGCGATGAACACTTCGCGCATCGTGGGGCCCATCCTCGCCGGCGCGCTCATCGCCAGCCTGGGCAGCGCCTACGTGTTCGCGCTCAACGCGGCGCTGTCGGTGATCTGCGGCTTCGTGATCATGCGCTGGAAGACGGCGCCCAAGGCGAGCGCGTTGCCGGCCGAGCGCTTCTTCGGCGCCATCCGCGTGGGCCTGACCTACGTGCGGCAGTCGCAGGCGATGCACGCCATCCTGTTGCGCATCAGCAGCTTCTTCCTGCAGGCGATCGCGCTCACCTCGCTGCTGCCGCTGGTGGCCAAGAACATGGTGGGCGGCGGCGCGGGCACCTTCACGCTGCTGCTGGCGTCGATGGGCGCCGGCGCGGTGGGCGCGGCGCTGATGATGCCGCGCATCCGCCGCGTGATGGACGGCGACCTGCTGGTGCGCAACGGCACGCTGCTGCAGGCGCTGTCGATGCTCGTCGTCGCCTTTGCGCCGAACGTGTGGGTGGCGGCACCGGCGCTGGTGGTGAACGGCATGGCGGTGATCTCGGTCGCCAACTCGCTGGCGGTGTCGGCCCAGCTGGCCTTGCCCAACTGGGTACGCGCGCGCGGCATGTCGGTCTACCAGATGGCGCTGATGGGTGGAGGCGGCATCGGCGCGGCGATCTGGGGCCAGGTGGCGACCTTCACCGACGTGCGCACCAGCCTCGTCATCGCGGCGGTGGGTGGCGTGCTGCTGATGCTGGCGGTGTTCCGCTACAGCCCGCGCGGCGTGGCCGAGGCGGCCGACCTCACGCCGTCGAGCGCGTGGAAGGCCCCCGACATGCCGCCCGGCGTGCAAGGCCACGACGGCCCGGTGATGACGACCATCGAGTACCTCATCGACCCGGCACGCGCCGACGAATTCATGACGGTGATGCGCGAAACCCGCAGCAGCCGTCTGCGCCAAGGGGCGCTCTCATGCGAGGTGTTCCGCGACGCGACCGTGCCCGGCCGCTACGTCGAGCACATGCTCGACGAATCGTGGATCGAGCACCTGCGTC
>DASWSY010000391.1:0-4880 GCA_036402415.1 Rhizobacter sp.
CGGGCGGTGGGGCTGGTGCGGGCGCCGGGGTGCCGGGCGGCGTGGACGGCACGCCGGGGGCGGTGCTGGTCTGGGCATGGGCGAGCGCGCTGATCAGGCCCATCAGCAGGGGCAGGGTGGTTTTCATGTTTGGTGTGCGCAGCAGTGGGGGTTGGACAGATCGGTCGGCGGGTGAGAGCGTCCTCAGTAGGCGTTGCGATCGAAGAACAGCACGCGCACCGTGCGCGCGATGATCTTGAGGTCGAGGGCGAGCGACCAGTTGCGCAGGTACTCCAGGTCGTACTGCACGCGCGCGGCCATCTTCTCGACGGTGTCGGTCTCGCCACGAAAGCCGTTGACCTGTGCCCAGCCGGTGATGCCCGGGCGCACCTTGTGGCGCAGCATGTAGGCCTGCACGATCTTTCGGTATTCCTCGTTGTGCGCCACCGCATGCGGGCGCGGGCCCACGACGCTCATGGAGCCCAGCAGCACGTTGAAGAGCTGGGGCAGTTCGTCGAGCGAGGTCTTGCGGATGAAGGCGCCGAAGGGCGTGATGCGCGGGTCGTTGCGCGTGGCCTGTTGCACCACGGGGCCGTTGTCGAGCGTGCGCATCGAGCGGAACTTGAAGACCAGGATCTCCTTGCCGTCGAGGCCGGTGCGCCGCTGCTTGAAGATGATCGGCCCCGGCGAACTCAGCTTCACGCCGATGGCCACCGCCAGCAGCACCGGCGACAGCAGCACGATGGCGAGCGACGAGATGGCGATGTCGGTGGCTCGTTTCACCAGGTGGTTGGTGCCGGTGATGGGCGATTCCAGCAGGCTCACGAGCGGGATGCCTTCCAGGTCGCGCAGCTGGCCCTGGATGACGTTGACACCGGCCACGTCGGGGGCGTAGTGCACCGAGGTGGTGGTGTCCTGCAGGCGCTTGATGAGCTCCATCACGCGCGGCTGCGCGACCAGCGGCAGCGTGATGTAGACGTTGTGGATGCCGTGGCGCTTCACGTGTTCTTCCACGTCGTCGACCCGGCCGAGCACGCGGCCCGCAGCCTCGGGGTGCATGCGCTCGGGGCTGCGGTCGTCGAAGTAGCCCACGAGCTCGTGCACGCAGCCGGTGTGCGACGCCAGCGCCTGGGCGAGGCGCACGCCGTTCTCTCCGGCGCCGATCACCACGCTGCGGCGGCGGTACTCGGGGCGCTCGCTCAGGTGGCGCAGCCAGCGGCAGCTGTAGGTGACGAGCACCCATTGCATCAGCGGGGTGAGCACGCCCCACCACAGCAGCATGTCGCGCGAGAAGAAATGGAAGCTGTCGGTCGCGTAGCCGCACAGCAGGAGGATCAGCACCACCGCCATCCAGTGGCCGACGATGTTCACGCCGGCCCGGAAGGGGTCCTGCTTGCAGCGGTCCACGCCTGGAAAGGTGAGCACGAGCACCAGCATCCCGAGGATGAGCTCGGGCCGGTCGATCGGCTCGTTGAACAGGCTGGCTGCCAGGGCCAGCGTGAGCAGCGTGGCCAGCGGCTCGGCCACCGCCGCGACGAAGGTGTGGATGGAAGGCGGCGCGACCGGGAAGACGCGCGCTGGCAGAGACGAATGTGAAGTGCTCGCAGATGGACGATGAACTGCGCTGTCCACGATCGGCACGTCTGACATGAAGTGTTCCCCTTTGACCGGTTAATCGTTCCGGTCACGGGCCTCGTGCGGATGAGCAGTGGATTGCTTCTGGCACGACCGGGCCCGGACCCTGGCCCGTTTCGGCAAAGTGCGTGCCGCGAAGACCTCGGGGTCTCGCGCGTTTCAGTGCGATTTCAGAGGGGCCGCTTCACGCGCTGCGCAAGAAGCGCCACCACTCGGTGCGGCGATCTTCGTCGACGGTGCCGAGGAGGAGGCCGCCGCTGCCGCATTCGAGCTGCGCGAGCTGCAGCGAGGCCTGCGCGTCGCGGCTGAGCACATAGCGCGCATCGCCCTGCCAGCCGAGGTGCTGGCCGAGCGCGGCCAGCATCTGGCTCGGTTGGCTCTGCATGAAGGTGAAAGGCAACGGCAGACCCTCGCGCGCCTGCTCTGCGGCGAGACGCGTGGCGCCCATCGGGCCGTGCACGCCCACCACGCGCAGCAGCGCGCCGGCGGGCAGCTGCTCTTCCTGTGCGGCGTCCAGGCACAGGCGCGCGCCATGCAGCGCGAGTTCGGCCCAGCCGCCGATGCGGCGCGGGCGGGTGCCGAGGCGGCGTGCGAGCTGCTCGCGCCAGCCAGCGGGCGGCGGGTCGAGGACCACGTGCGCGGCGAGGACGAGCCCGCTCATGCCTGCCGGTCCTCCAGCACCACGGCCGTGTGGCCACCGCCGAAGCCGAGGATGCTCGCGAGCACGTGACGGGCGTGTGACGGCGGCGCGTTGGCAAGAGGGGCTTGCAGGGCCGCGTCCTGCGCATGGTCGGCGCGAGGCCATGCGCCGGATTCGAGGCACGCGGTGAGCAGCGCGAGTTCGGCCACGCCCGCGGCGCCCAGCGTGTGCCCGATGGCGGCCTTGAACGACACCAGCGGCGGCAGCGGGTCGAACACCGCACGCAGTGCGCGCGCTTCGGTGGCATCGCTCGCGCCGCCACCGGCGGCCTGTGGCTTGACGAGGCCGATGTCGCGCGCGGCGAGCCCGGCGTCGGCAAGCGCCTGTTCGCACATCGCGATCACCGCACTCTCGATCGAACCCGCCGGGTCGCGCCCGTCGACCACGTTGGCGCCGCCGGCGAGGCGCCAGCGCGCGGGCTGCGGCGACACGCGCAGCGCGGCCACCGCCTCACCGAGCACGAGGCCGTTGCGCGCCGCGCCGTAGGGCAGGGCGCCGGTGGGGCTCAGGAGCTGCATGCCGGCGAAGCCGCCCACGGTCAGCGTGTTGCGCAGCTCCAGGCCGAGCACCAGCGCCTCGGCCACGACACCGTGGCGCACCAGGGTGCGGGCGCTCAGCAGGGCGTTCAGGCCCGAGGTGCAGGCGGTCGAGACGGTGTGGACCGGTCCGCGCCAGTCGAGCCACGCGGCCACGGTGTCGGCGAACTGCTGGTGGTCGCTGCCGAAGTCGTGGGTCGTTTCGAGCAGGCCGATGTCGAGCGACGACGAGGCGATGAAGAGCGCGCCGCTCCGGTCGGGAATGCCCGCCTCTTCCACGGCGCGCAGGACCAGGCGGCGGCTGCGTGCCGTCCAGTCGGCCTCGTCGTCGGCGATGGCGTAGCAGGGCCACGACGAGCCGTCGGCCAGCGTGAGGCGGCGGGGTTCCACGCCTTGGCGCAGCGCCCGCATGGCGTTGTCGAGGTCGGGCCCCAGCGCCGAGGCGAGCGCACGGCCGGCGATCCAGGCCTCGTTCATGCCTTCAGCGAGGGCGCGTGCTGGCGCAGGTGGGCCGCCAGGTGGGCGATCGAGGTGAGCGCGCGCCGCGTGTCCTTGCTGTCGGGCATGCGCACGCCGTAGCGCTGCTGGATGGCCATCGAGATCTGCAGCGCGTCGAGCGAGTCGAGGCCGAGGCGTGCGTCGGGGCCGAAGAGCACTTCGTCGTCGGTGAGCCCGCCGTCGGGTGCGGTCTTCTCGGCGGCTTCGAGCACCAGGGTCTTGAGGTCGGCGATGAGGTCTGGCATGTCAGGTCGCGGATTCAGCGGGGCGAACGTTGGAAGAGCACGAGCGCGATGCCGAACATCAGCGCGGCGAAGAGCGAGAGCCGGGCGAGCTGCGGGGCGGTGCTGGCGATGTCGCCGCCGCGCAGCACCACGTTGAGCAGGGCCTCCAGGCCCCAGTTCATCGGCGACCACTCGGCGATGCGCTGCATCGCCATCGGCATCACGAACTTGGGCACCATGATGCCGCCGATGGCGGCCATCAGCACGTTGAGGATGGGGCCGACCGCCGCGGCTTGCGCATGCGTGCGCACCGCGCAGGCGATGGCCAGCGCCAAGCTCACCGCGGCCACGCTGATGGCGGCCAGCGCGAGCAGCAGGGCCGGCCAGTGCACGCCCGCGAGCGAGAGCGCGTCGCCGCCGATCGAGGGCATCACCCACACGCCCACCGCGAGCATCAGCGCCGCCTGCACCGCATTCACGCCGAGGTAGGGCAGGCCCTTGGACGCGAGCAGCATGCCGCGCGAGACGCCCAGGCTGCGCAGGCGCGCGAGCGTGCCGCTGTGGCGCTCTTCCACCACCAGGCCGGCGAGCGAGGCGACGACGAAGAACATGCCGAACACCAGCCAGGCCGGCACGTTCTGCTGCACGGCACTCGGGCGCGGGCCGTGGCTGCCGGCGCGCTCGACCTGCACGATGCGCATCATCGACGCGTCGGCGGCGGGCTTGGGCGCGTTGTTCTGCGCGAGCGCGGCCCGCGCCTTCAGCTCGCCCGCGGTGCCGGCGAGCTCGGCCTGCAGCGTGTTGAGCAGGTTGCCGTCGAGTCCGGGCTCGGCGACGAGACGCAGGAGCGGCTGCGTCGGCAGGGAGGGCTCTTCCAGCTCCTGCGACAGGCCGGCCTGCAGCACCAGCACGTACTTGAGGCGGCCTTCGCGCACCTGCTGCGGCCAGTCGGTCGGCAGGGGCCGGGCGGGGCCGTGGCCACGTTCCCAGTTCTTCGCCAGGGCACGGGCGAGGGGGCCGGCGTCGTCGGCCTGCACCGCGTAGGCCAGGCTCCTCTGGGGCGGGCTGTAGTAGTCCTTCAGCGCGAGCGACATGATCACGATGAAGAGCACCGGCAGCAGGAACAGCGCCGCCAGGCCATGCGGGTCGCGCACGAGCGCGAGCAGTTCTTTCTTGATCAGCGCCGGGAGCATCTCAGTGGCGCCCGGGCGCCCGAAGCCACGGAGCGCCCCCTCGGAGGGCAGCGAGCGAGAGCGAGTGTGGGGGTTTCATTCAATCCCTCAGCGAACGTTGGGTGAGCGACATGAA
>DASWSY010000392.1:0-12291 GCA_036402415.1 Rhizobacter sp.
GCGCAATGTGGGTGGTGGCCATCCTGGTGACGCTGCTCGTGGTGTGGTTCATCGTCTGGGCGGTTCGCCGCTGGCGCGCGCGGCGCGCGGCCGACCAGCTCGAAGCGGCCATGGATGCGGAAGCCGAACGTGCCATCAAGGCCGCGCCCACCAAGGAAAGCCGCGCCGAGGTCGCCGCAGTGCGCGAGCGCATGCAGGACGCGATCAAGACCATCAAGACCTCCAAGCTCGGCCTCACCTCGGGCTCGGCCGCGCTGTACGAGCTGCCCTGGTACGCGGTGATCGGCAACCCGGCCGCCGGCAAGAGCACGGCGATCGTGCGCTCGGGCTTGAACTTCCCCTTCTCCGACAAGACCTCGTCGGTGATCCAGGGCATCGGCGGCACGCGCAACTGCGACTGGTTCTTCACCACCGAAGGCATCCTGCTCGACACCGCCGGCCGCTACTCGGTGCACCAGGAAGACCGCGACGAATGGCTCGGCTTCCTCTCGCTGCTCAAGCGCAACCGCCCCAAGGCCCCCCTCAACGGCGTGATCATCGCGGCGAGCCTCGCCGAGCTTTCGGCCAACAAGCCGGAGTTCGCGATCACGCTTGCCAAGCAGTTGCGCCAGCGTGTGCAGGAGCTCACCGAGAAGCTGGAGGTCTTCGCGCCGGTCTACGTGGTCTTCACCAAGGCCGACCTGATCTCGGGCTTCGCCGAATTCTTCGAGGACCGCGATCGCGACGAGCGCGAGCGGGTGTGGGGCGCGACGCTGCCCTACGACACCGCGACCAAGGCCGACGTGGTCGCGAGCTTCGACAAGCATTTCGACGAGCTCCACGACGGGTTGAAGGAGGCCTCGATCGTGCGCATGTCCATGCACCGCGGCGAGAAGCTGCCGCCGGGCGTGCTGACCTTCCCGCTAGAGTTCTCGTCGCTGAAGGCGCCGCTGCGCACCTTCATCACCACGCTCTTCGAAGACAACCCGTACCAGTTCCGCCCGATCTTCCGCGGCTTCTACTTCACGAGCGCGGTGCAGGAAGGCCAGTCGACCGGCCGCGCGAGCCAGCGCGTGGCCGAACGTTTCGGCCTCGCCGCACCGGCAGGCTCGGCGCCCACGGCCGCCGTCGTGGCACAAAACGGCTTCTTCCTGCGCGACCTCTTCTCCAAGGTCGTCTTCGCCGACGCCAACCTCGTCAAGCAGTACACCAGCCGCACCAAGCTGCGCTGGCGCTATGCCGCGTTCTTCGGTGGCGCCCTGCTGCTGGGCGCCATGCTCGCCGGCTGGACCTGGTCCTATGTCGGCAACCGCCAGCTCGTCGCCAACGTGCAGGCCGACCTCGACAAGGCCATCAAGCTTCAGGACGGCCGCATCGACCTGCAGTCGCGCCTGGAAGCGCTCGAGATCGTGCAGGACCGAGTCGAGCAGTTGCAGCGCTACCGCGACGAACGCCCGTGGACGCTCGCGCTCGGCCTGTACCAGGGCGAAGCGCTCGAAGAGAAGATGCGCGCGATCTACCTGGCCGGCCTGCAGGAAGTGCTGCTCGAGCCGACGACCGCGGCCATCGGCGCCTACCTTGGCGAGGTGAACGCGAACGCCGCCCAGTTGCAGCCGCTCGGCCGCGCCGCGGACAGCGGCTCCGGCACGCGCACGGCGGGTTCCACCGCAGCGCCCGAGCCGCTGGGCGTGTACTCGGCCGCGTCGGTCAACAACGTCTCCGACGCCTACAACGCGCTCAAGACCTACATCATGCTTGGCGACCGCAGCCGCATGGAAGCCGGCCACCTGGGCGACCAGCTCACACGCTTCTGGCGCGGCTGGCTCGAGGCCAACCGCGGCTCGATGCCGCGCGAGCAGTTGATCCGCTCGGCCGAGCGCATCCTCGCGTTTGCGCTGACGCAGGTGTCCGCGCCCGACTTCCCCACCATGCAGACCAATCTCGCGCTGCTCGACACCTCGCGCGAGAACCTGCGCCGCGTGGTCAAGGGCATGCCGGCGCGCGAGCGTGTGTATGCGGAGGTCAAGGCGCGAGCCGCCACACGCTTCCCGCCGATGACGGTGGCCCGCCTCGTCGAAGAGGCTGATCGCGAGATCGTGGCCGGCAGCTACGCCATCTCGGGCGCCTTCACTCGCGAGGCCTGGGACGGCTTCATCGACGACGCCTTCAAGGAAGCCTCGGTGAAGGAGACCCGCGCCGACGACTGGGTGCTCAAGACCGCCACGCAGGACGACCTCACACTCGAAGGCAGCCCCGAGCAGATCCGCAAGGCGCTGGTGCAGCTCTACAAGGCCGAGTACGTGCAGGAGTGGCAGAAGTTCCTGCAGGGCGTGACGGTGAAGGAGTTCGGCAGCTTCGACCAGGCCGTGATCAGCATGAACCGTCTCGGCGACCCGGCCGCGTCGCCCGTCGGCAGGCTCGTCACCGAGTTGTACGAACAGACCTCGTGGGACAACCCCAGCCTGCTCAACGAGCGGCTCGCCAAGGGGCAGAAGGGTTTTGTCGACTGGTTCAAGCAGTCGATCCTGCGCATGGCGCCGAGCCGCGTCGAAGTGAAGGTCGACGTGGCGAGCGGGCAGGCTGCGGTGCCGATGGGGCCGATCGGCAAGGAGTTCGCCGGCCTCACGCGCCTGATGATCACGCGCGACAACAGCACGCCGCCGCTGATCCGAACCTACCTGCAGTCGCTGTCGAAGATCCGCACGCGCTTCAACGAGATCAAGAACCAGGGTGACCACGGCCCGGCGAGCCGCCAGCTCATGCTGCAGACGCTGGAGGGCACCTCCGAGCTGAGCGAGGCGCTCAAGCTGGTGGACGAGCAGATGCTCGCGGGCCAGACCGAAGCCGCCAAGGCCACGCTGCGGCCGCTGCTGGTGCGCCCGCTGATCCAGTCGTACGCGGTGATCGTGCCGGCGGCCGAGACCGAGATCAACCGCATCTGGGCGGCGCAGGTGCACGAGCCGTTCCAGCGCACGCTCGCCGGCAAGTACCCCTTCGACAGGGCCTCGCGCCTCGAAGCCACGCCGGGCGAAATGACCAAGCTCTTCGGGCCCGAAGGCGGCGTGGCGAAGTTCAGCGAGCAGGCGCTGGGCGCGCTGGTGGTGCGCCGCGGCGACACCATCACCCCGCGCACCTGGGCCGACATCGGGCTGCGCCTGCGGCCCGAGTTCGCCACCGGTTTCCAGACCTGGGTCGCACCAATCGCAGGCCAGGGTGGAGGCTCGGGCGCCAGCGCGGGCGGCGGTGGCGGAGGCGGCGGCGGCAATGAAGCCCAGACCAACTTCCAGATGCTGCCCACGCCGGTGCCGGGCCTGGCCGAGTACACGATCGAGGTCGATGGCCAGCAGATGCGCTACCGCAATGCCGTGGCGAGCTGGACCAACTTCGTCTGGCCTGGCCAGGGCGCGCCCGGCGTACGGATCACCGGCGTCGCGACCGATGGACGCACCATCGAGTTCCTCAACGAGCCCGGCGGCTACGGCCTCGAGAAGATGATCAACAAGGCGCGCCGCCGCAAGCTCGACAGCAACGTCTTCGAACTTTCCTGGCCCAACGGCAGCCTGGCCGTGACGGTGCAACTGCGCCTCATCGCCAGCGCCGCGGTCGGCTCGCCCAACGCGGCGGGTGCCGCCGACACGCCGAGCGCCTCGGGTGGCCTGAAGGGCGTGCAGCTGCCCCCGCTGGTGGCGGGCCTGCCCCAGTCGGCACCTGCCGCCGTCACCGGAGGCCGCCCATGAGCGCAGCCGCACAGGCGCTCTACTTCGGCAAGCTTCCCTCGCGCGGCGACTTCGTGCGCAGCAGTGCGGGCTCGGCGCTCATCCACAGCATCGACCACTGGATGTCGCAGACGCTGGAACTGCTCGCCGAAGACACACGCTGGAAGATCGTCTACGACGCGGCGTCGCCGGTGCATTTCGCCATCCTCGGCACGCAGAGCAACGCGGGGCTGGTGGGGCACATGGTGGCGAGCCAGGACGCGTCGGGGCGTCGTTTCCCCTTCGTGCTCGCGGCCTCGTTCGAGGTCGACGACCCGCTGCAGTTCCTGCCCTACAGCCCCCAGGCCCTGAGCCCGTTGTGGGGCCGGCTCGACACGCAGGTCCGCGTCGCGCAACAGGCGACCGACTTCGCGCAGGTGCAGGAGCAGTTGCTGCACCCGCTCGACCTCGAGTTGCAGCCCACCACCCTGCGCCAGTCGTACAAGGCCTTCGCGCAGGAGCACACGCTCGAGCGGCTGGAAGCCTCGCTCACGCCGTCCGGCGGCGCGCCCGTGTCCTTCCGCCAGACGGCGCTGGCGCTCGGCCTGCTGCTGCAGCCGGTGCTGTCGCAGGGCCATGCCGACCTCAACAAGGGCCTGCTGCTGCCGCTGCCGCGCGACCCGCTGACGCTGCCGCACGTGCTCACGATGTGGGTCGACCTCGTCAGCCGCTTCTTCGCCCGCACGCGGGCCGAGACGGCGATCTTCGTGACCCTGCACGGCGCGCAGCCGGTGCTGGTGATGGGCTTCCATGGCGCCTCGCCGCTCACGCTGCGTTCGGTGATCGACAGCGAGGCCTGCCGGCAGGACAACGTCAACGTCACCGACGCCGAATGGGTCGAGGACTGGATCGGCTCCGACTACGGCCTGCGCAAGCTTTCCAACCACCTGCGCGACCCGTCGCTCTCGCTCGCGGCCGCGGTGGACCTGTTCCGCGAAACCTTCCTGGGGGAATGAGCATGACCTTCCCGTCGTTCATGACGACGCGCCTGCTGCCGCTGCCGCTGGCGCTTGCGCTGGCGGGCGCCGCCCTGCCCGCCGTGGCACAAGCCGCGGCCCCGGCTGCGCCCAACCAGGTCGTCGTCGCCGGCACCGTGCCCGACGAGGCCACGCGCAACGCCATCCTCGCGCGCGTGCGCGAGATCTACGGCGCCGAGCGGGTGATCGACCAGCTCGGCGTGGGCCAGGTCGTCGCACCACCCAACTGGAGCGGCTACGTGCAGAAGATCGTCTCGCCGAACCTGAAGCAGGTGTCGCGCGGGCAGCTCGTCATCAACGGCAACAACATCGAGCTCAAGGGCGAGGTGGCCAACGAATCGCAGCGCCAGCAGCTCGCCGCCGACATGGCGACCTCGCTCAACCCCACCTACGCGGTGCGCAACGCGCTGCGCGTGGCGGCGCAGGAGCAGTCGGTGCTCGACGCCACGCTCGCCAACCGCATCATCGAATTCGAGGCCGGCAGCAGCGTGCTGCGCCCGGCCGGCCGCAGCATCCTCGACGAGATGGCCGCGGCACTGCTGAAGATGGGCAGCAAGCGGGTCGAGGTCATCGGCCACACCGACTCGCAGGGCACGCGCGACACCAACATCGTGCTCTCGCTCGCCCGAGCCGACGCGGTGCGCAGCTACCTGGCGGCCAAGGGCGTGCCGCCCTCGCTGATCACCACCTCGGGCTCCGGGCCCGACCGGCCGGTGGCCGCCAACGACACGCCCGAAGGGCGCGCGCGCAACCGGCGCATCGAGTTCCGGGTCAGCCAGTAGGAAGAACGCTCAGGCGTTCTCGTCCTTGGGTGGCTCCACGCCCAGCAGCTCTTCCACGTGGGCCAGGGCGCCCGCGTCCTTGAGTACCGCACGCAGCCACAGGTGCAGGGGCATGTCGCCCCACTGCACTGCCTTGTCGGCGAGGTAGGCCACCGGGCTGTGCGGCTCGGTGGCGCGGAAGAAGGCCGCCACTTCGCGCAACTGCGCCAGCGCCTGCTCACGCGTGCGCGGCGGGCCGCCGGTGCCCTCACCCGCTGCGCCGGTCGCGGCGCTTCTTGCCGCACCGGTCGATGCAGCAGCGTCCGCCACCGGCGCGCCCGACAGCGCGCCTGCTTCACGCGCCAGACGTTGCAGCTCGTGCAGGGCCGAAGCCAGCGCTTCGCGCGCCGAGACGAAGCTCGGCCCTTCGGCCCCCAGCTTCGTGTCGATCAGCCCCTGCCAGCCGTTGAGCAACTGCTGGCTCGCCTCCAGGGCCGCGAGCGACGCACGCAGTTCGTCCTTCGGCGTCTCGCGCAGCGCGCGGTTGAACTTGTCGAGCGTCAGCGCATCGGCCGGCAGGGGCTTGTCGGGCGTGGCCTGCTGCGATCGGGCGATGGCCATCTGCTGCAGCGAGTAGGCCCCGCTGCGGCCGCGTGTGATCGGCGCGAGGGTCGACAGCGCCACCAGCCGGCCGAGGAACCATCGCAGGGTGCCGATGCGCTGCTCCTGGTCGCCGTCTTCGGGCTGCGGGTGGACCGTGTCCCAGTAGCGCTCGCACAGCTCGGCACACAGTGCCATGCCCTGGCGCAGCCCTGCATAACCTTGAGTCAGCGTGGCGGCTTCGGCCCACCACATGGCCAGGCGCAGGTCTTTCGAACGGGTGAGCAGCAGCTCGCCGGCCTGGGCCTGCACGCCGGGCCAGTCGGCCACCTTCAGGGCGGTCACCCATTCGCCCTGGTCGAGCGTCGGGTCGTCTTCGCGGCGCATCTCGGCGATCTGGTCGAACTCGGCCGAGAACGACAGGTCTTCGCCACACGGGGCCGATGCAGAGATCGGCTGCAGGAGCTCGTCGGTGTTCATGGGCGGGCAGTGTAGCGGGGGCATCCGGCGGGGTGCCAGAATGAATCATGAGCACGACCCATGGCATCCACACCGTCGACACCGGCTTTCACCGCCCCGATTTCGACGCCGCCTACCTGATGGTCGAAGACGGCCGAGCCGCCTTCATCGACACCGGCACCACGCACAGCGTGCCGCGCCTGATGGCGGCGCTCGCAGCGGCCGGGCTGCGACCCGAAGACGCCGACTGGGTGATCGTCACCCACGTCCACCTCGACCACGCAGGCGGTGCCGGTGCGCTGATGCAGGCCTTGCCAAACGCCAGGCTCCTCGTGCACCCGCGGGGCGAACGGCACATGGTCGACCCGAGCGCTTTGATCGCCGGCGCGAGCGAGGTCTACGGCGCCGATGAAGTGGCCAGGGCCTATGGCCGCATCGAGCCGATTGCGAAGGAGCGGGTCGTCACGAGCCACGACGGCATGGCGGTGCAGCTCGCCGGGCGCACGCTCACGCTGCTCGACACCCCCGGCCACGCCAGGCACCACCACTGCATCTGGGACGAGCGCAGCAGGAGCTTCTTCACCGGCGACACCTTCGGGCTTTCTTATCGCGAGTTCGACACCGGGAACGGCCCGTGGCTGCTGCCCACCACGACGCCGGTGCACTTCGACCCGGCAGCGCTGAAGGCCTCGGTGCAGCGGCTGCTGTCGTACGCACCCGAGGCCATGTACCTCACCCACTACGGCCGGGTCGAGGGCGTGCCGGCGCTCGGCGCGATGCTGCTGGAACAGATCGACGAGCTGGTGCAGCTCGCGCTGCCGCTGCGTGACGCGCACGACCGCCACGCGCGACTCAAGCAGGCGCTCGCCAGCACCTACCTGCGGCGCGTGCGCCACCATGGCTGCACGCTGCCCGAGGACGAGGTGCTGCGGCTGCTCGACAACGACATCGAGCTCAACGCCCAGGGCATCGGTGTCTGGCTGGAAGGAACCACACGATGAGCCGCGTCCACTTCGCCCTCGACGACCAGGTCGTCATCGTCACCGGCGCGTCGCAGGGCATCGGCGCCGCCTGCGCCGAGCGACTCTCGCGGGACGGCGCGGCAGTCGTCCTGTGGGACGTGGACGATGCCCGCGGCCAGGCGCTCGTGCAGGCGCTCACCGCACAGGGCCGCCGCGCTCACTACGTGCACTGCAACGTTGCGCGCCGGGCCGAGGTCGATGCCGCCATCGCCGAGACGCTCAAGACCTTCGGCCGCATCACCGGCCTCGTCAACAACGCCGGCATCTTCAAGGCTGCCGACTTCCTCGACATCACCGAAGCCGACTGGGACGCGGTGCTCGACGTCAACCTCAAGGGCGCCTTTCTCGTCGGCCAGGCCGCCGCGCGCGAGATGGTGAAGACGGGCGGCGGCGCCATCGTCCACATGAGCTCGGTCAACGGCGTGATGGCGATTCCCAGCATCGCCAGCTACAACGTCAGCAAGGGCGGCATCAACCAGCTCACCCGCGTGATGGCCCTCGCGCTGGCCGATCGCGGCGTGCGGGTCAACGCCGTGGCCCCCGGCACCATCGCCACCGAGCTCGCGCGCAACGCGGTGCTCGGCAGCGAAGAAGCGAAGCAGCGCATCATGAGCCGCACCCCGATGAAACGCCTGGGCGAGCCGGAAGAGATCGCCGACGTGACGGCCTTCCTGCTCAGCGGCGCCTCCAGCTACATGACCGGCGAGATCGTCTTCGTCGACGGTGGCCGCATGACGCTCAACTACACCGTGCCCACCGCCTGACCTTCTCTTTCCCTGATGACCTTCGAAGCCTTCTGGGTGTCGACTGGTGTCGTCGCCCTCGGCGAGATCGGCGACAAGACCCAGCTCCTCGCCCTCTTGCTCGCCGCCCGCTACCGCAAGCCCGTGCCCATCGTGCTGGGCATCCTCGTCGCCACGCTCGCCAACCACGCCGCCGCCGCTGCGCTCGGTGCGTGGCTGCAGTCGCTGGTCGACCCGCAATGGATGCGCTGGATCCTCGGTGCCTCCTTCCTCGCCGTGGCCGCGTGGATGCTCATCCCCGACAAGGCCGACGAGGGCGAGACCGCCAGTGCCGGCCGCTGGGGCGTGTTCGGCGTGACAGTGATCGCCTTCTTCCTCGCGGAGATGGGCGACAAGACGCAGATCGCCACCGTGATGCTCGCGGCGCGCTTCGAGTCGCTGCTGTGGGTGACGCTCGGCACCACGCTCGGCATGATGATCGCCAACGTGCCGGCGGTGCTCTTTGGCGAGCGTGCGGTGCGCGTCGTGCCGCTGGCCTGGGTGCACGGCATCGCCGCGCTCGTGTTCGCGGTGATCGGTGTGCTGATCCTGCTCGGCGTGGGCGCCTGACTCAGGCCTTCGCCGGCACCAGCACGGCCCGCGCCTCGCGGATCGGCAGGTGGATGAGCGCCGCGCCGATGGCGAGCACGATGTCGACGTACCACATCCAGTTGTAGCTACCGGTCCACTCGAAGGCCTTGCCGCCGAAGTACGCGCCGAGGAAACCGCCGATCTGGTGCGCGAGCATCACCAGGCCGAAGAGCGTGGCCATGTGCGCCGGACCGAAGAACTTGGCCACGAGACCGGCCGTGGGCGGCACCGTCGAGAGGTAGGTGACACCGATCACCGCCGCGAACACGAGCAGCGTGAACTCGGTCTTGGGGGCCAGCAGGAAGAGCAGCACCGCGACCGCACGCGTGGCATACACCAGCGCCAGCAGCGACTTCATGCGCCAGCGCCCGCCCTGAAACGACACCGCCCAGCCCATGGCCACGCTGCCCACGATGTTGAAGAGGCCGATGATGCCCAGCGCCCAGGCCCCGAGCGCGGGTGGCAGCCCGCACGACGCCACCACGCCCGGCAAATGGGTGGCGATGAAGGCGACGTGGAATCCGCACACGAAGAAGCCTGCGCACAGCATCAGGTAGCTGGGCGTGCGCACGGCGCGGCCGATCGCTTCGCGCGTGGTCTCCCGCTTCGCGGGCGCCGCACCCGCGGCGGCCGCCGCCTGCTGCGCCGTGCCGCGCAGCACCCACGCCGCCGGCAGCGCCAGCAGGGTGATGAAGGCGAGGCTCTGCAGCGCGACGATCCAGTTGGCCGCGGAGGTGATGGCCTGCGCGAGCGGTGCGAAGAGGAACTGCCCGAAGGAGCCGCCCGCGTTGACGATGCCCGAGGCCATGCCGCGCTTTTCGGCTGGCACGAGGCGCGTGGTCGCCGCCATCAGCACCGCGGGGCCGGCCATGCCGGCACCCCCGGCGGAGAGCACGCCGATGGCGAGGATGAGGCCAGCCGTCGTCGTCATGAACGGCACCATCGCCGTGCCGATGGCGATCAGCAGCACGCCGGCCACCAGCACGCGCCCCGCGCCCACCCGATCCGCCACCATGCCGGCGAAGGGTTGGGTGAGTCCCCACCACAGTTGCCCGAAGGCGAACGCGAGGCTGATGCTCGCAAGACCCAGGCCGGTGTGCGTGTTGAGCGTGTTGAGGAAGAGCCCCATCGACTGGCGCGCGCCCATCGTCAGCGAGAAGGTGCCGGCCGCGGCCAGCAGCACCAGCCACAGGGCGAGCCGGCGGGTGTTGGTGTCATTCGTCATCGGCCTCTCCCTCGTCGTCGGCCCCGAGCAGGGCCAGGCTGTCGTCGATCAGCGCGTGAAGCTGCGCCACGCGCGCCTCGCCCAGCACCGCGTTGAGGTTCAGTTGCGCCTGCTTCCAAAGCCGCTGCGCCTCGGCCCGTTTGGCACGGCCGGCCTCGGTGAGGGCCACGAGGCGCGTGCGCCCGTCGGGACCGGGCCCGAGCTCGGCCCAGCCCTGCTGGACGAGGGGCTGCAGGTTGCGCGAAAGCGTCGACAGCTCCAGGTTCATCTTCTGCGCCAGATCGGACGGGCGCACCGGCTCCATCGCGCCGATGTGCGAGAGCAGCGAGTACTGCGTGGTCTTGAGGCCGGCGGCCGCCACCGCGGCGTCGTAGCGGCGGCTCACCGTGCGGGTGATCTGGCGCAGCTTGAAGTTGGTGCAGCCGCGCGGGCCCATCGCGGGCGAAGCGGATCTTGTCGTGGATGCCATTTGATCATTGTAGCTACAATCATTGTAGATGCAACCATCTGGAGAACCGACCATGGCCGATGCCACCCTCACCCCCGAAGCCACACTCGCCGCCTGGGAAGCCGACGAAGCCGCGGTGCGGGCCCGCCGCAGCGCGCTCGGCGTGATACGCCCCGAGCAGGTGGTGGGCAAGGCGGGCATCGAGGTGTTCGACGCCATGTTCTCGGGCGAGCTGCCGCAGCCGCACATCGGCGAGACGCTCGATTTCCTGCCCATCCTCGTCGAGCCGGGCCGCGCGATCTTCCAGGGCCGGCCGCGCCGCGCGCACTACAACCCGCTCGGCACGGTGCACGGCGGCTGGTTCGCAACGCTGCTCGACTCCTGCGTGGCCTGCGCCATCCACTCGTCACTGCCGGCGGGCAGGAGCTACACGACGGTGGAGCTGAAGATCAACATCGTGCGGGCGCTGACCGAGCACGTGCCGCTGGTGCGCGCCGAAGGCAAGGTCATTCACCTCGGCCGCAGCATGGGCACCGCCGAAGGCCGCCTCTACGGGCACGACGGCAAGCTGTACGCTCACGCCTCCACCACCTGCTTCATCATGGAAGCCAAGAGCTGAAAAATGAATCGACCCCAAGCTCACTGCGTTCGCGGCCCCCGAGGGGCGTGTCAGCTCCTTCGGGCGGCCGGGCGGAACTGACATGCGGATTCTTCACACCATGCTGCGCGTCGGCGACCTGCAACGCTCCATCGACTTCTACACGAAGGTGATGGGCATGCAGCTCCTGCGCACGACCGACAGGCCCGAGCAGAAATACTCGCTGGCCTTCATCGGCTACGGCCACAACCCCGAACACGCCGAGATCGAGCTCACCTACAACTACGGCGTCGATCACTACGAGCTCGGCACCGCGTATGGCCACATCGCGATCGAAGTGCCCGATGCCTACGCCGCCTGCGACAAGATCCGCGCGAACGGCGGCGCGGTCACGCGCGAGGCCGGCCCGGTGAAAGGTGGCAGCACCGTGATCGCCTTCGTGACCGACCCCGACGGCTACAAGATCGAGCTGATTGAACGCAAACCTTAGGCGCGCAGCGCCTGCGCCTCCCGCGCGAGCTGCGTGATGCGGCCCCAGTCGCGCCCGGCCATCGCCACGGCCGGCGTGAGCCAGGAGCCGCCGCACACCACCACGTTGGGCAGGGCGAGGAACTGCGGTGCCGTCTCCGGCGTGATGCCGCCAGTGGGGCAGAACTTCACGTCGGGGAACGGGCCGGCCAGTGCCTTGAGCATCGGGATGCCACCGGCCGCCGTGGCGGGGAAGAACTTCAGGAAATCGAAGCCGTCGAGATTGGCCTGCATCACCTCGCTCGCGGTGGCCACGCCGGGCAAGAGCGGCAGGCCGATCTCGCGGCAGGCCTGGCCCACGGTGCTCAGGTAGCCCGGGCTCACGGCAAAGCGGCAGCCGGCGCTGTACGCGGCCTTGGCATCGCTGACGTTGCGCACCGTGCCAGCGCCGACGATGGCCTCGGGCACCTGCTTCGCGATCGCCTCCATCGCCGCCAGGGCCACGGGCGTGCGCAGCGTCACCTCCAGCACCTTCACGCCGCCGGCGACCAGGGCCTCGGCCATGGGCACGGCATCTTCCAGGCGTTCGATGACGATGACCGGGATGACCGGGCCATGGGATGCGA
>DASWSY010000393.1:0-1577 GCA_036402415.1 Rhizobacter sp.
CGATCTCCTGGCCGTCGGCGCCGAAGAGTCGGCGCTCGTCGAGGTCGAGCTGGCAGGCGCCGAAGCGCACGCGCCGGCTGGCCTGGGCCTGCGCGGCGGCGGCCGCCGCGGCCGCCACCACGCCCTGCGACAGCTTCAGCCGACGCAGCACCGCGCGGCAGCGCGCGAGCAGCTCGCGCATTTCGAAAGGCTTGGGCATGTAGTCGTCGGCGCCCAGCTCCAGGCCGACCACCCGGTCGACCGACTCGCCTGCGGTGGTCAGCATCACCAGGCCCACCTGCGGGTGCGCGTCGCGCAGCCAGCGCGCGAGCGAGAGGCCGTTTTCGCCGGGCATGTTGACGTCGAGGATGGCCAGGTCGGGTGCGGCTTCGGCGATGGCGGCGCGGGCGGCCAGCGCGTCGGGCGCCGCGCGCACGCTGAAGCCATGGCGGCCGAAATACTCGCCGAGCAGTGAACGAAGCTCAGGCTCGTCGTCCACCACCAGCACGCTGGTGGCCACGCTCGCATCGCCCTCGGTCATGGGTCGTGCTCCCCTGTGCTGTGACAGGGCAGGATCATATCGGCCGCGCTCCGTGCCGGCATGCGCGCTTGCACCAGCCTGACCCGCGGTCGCCAGCACCGCCGCCAGCCATTGGCGTGTGGGCAGGGCACTCACGACGGCGCTCACGCCGCAACGGGCTGCAGCAGGTCCTCGGCAAAGGCCTCGCTGCGGAACACCACCGGGCGCGTCTCGGCGAAGTCGGGGCGGCGCGGCCGCTCATCGCCGGCGCTCAGGGCCACCGCCTTGTCGATGACGGTGTGGGCGGCGGTGCGGTGAAAGATGCGCTGCAGCGTCTGGGCAACGAGTTCGGTCATGGCGGGCTCCTGGTGTCTTGGCGATGCGGTGACCGTGACTGTGGCAAGCGCCCGTGTCGCGCGCATTTCAGGACGGTGGCGGCCGTGTTTCGTTTGTTTCGTCGGGCGGCGCCAGGGCTGAATCTATGATCCGCCCATGCCCGTCACCCTCGCCGGCCAGCTCGTCGTGGCCATCTCCTCGCGTGCCCTGTTCGACTTCGAGGAAGAGAACCGCCTCTTCGAGGCGCAGGACGACCGCGCCTACATGCAGCTCCAGCTCGAACGGGTGGACGTGCCGGCCAAGCCCGGGGTCGCCTTCTCGCTGGTCAACAAGCTGCTCGCCTTCAATGCCAGGTCGCCCGCGGTCGAGGTGGTGATCCTCTCGCGCAACGACCCGGTCTCGGGCATGCGCGTCTTCCGCTCGGCCAAGCACTACGGCCTGCCGATCCAGCGTGGCGTGTTCACCCGCGGCGAATCGCCGTGGCGCTACCTGAAGCCGCTCAACGCGCACCTCTTCCTGTCGACCAACGAGGCCGACGTGCGCTCGGCCCTGGGCGCCGGCGTGCCCGCCGCGCGTGTCTATCCGCACTCGGCGCGCGCGTCCGACGCGCACCCCAACGAGGTGCGCATCGCCTTCGACGGCGACGCGGTGCTGTTCTCCGACGAAGCCGAGCGGGTGTTCCAGGCGCAGGGCCTCGAAGCGTTCCAGCAGCACGAATCGAGCAAGGCGCAGCAGCCGCTGC
>DASWSY010000394.1:0-5103 GCA_036402415.1 Rhizobacter sp.
CAGGTTGACGACGAGGCTGTCCTGCACTTCGTCCAACGCCTCGACGACCCGGTAGATCTCGGCCGTACCGATGCGCACACCGTGACGGTTGAGCATCGCATCGGAACGTCCCGACATGCGGCAGCCACCGCGTGAGTTGAACGCAATGTAATCCCCGTGACGCCAAAGGCCTGGATACACATCGAAATAGGAATCCCTGTAACGCTGATCGCCGGGGTCGTTCCAGAAATAGAGCGGCATCGAGGGCATGGGCTTCGCGCAGACGAGTTCGCCGACTTCATCGACGAGCGCTTCGCCCTTTTCATTCCACGCTTCGACCGCCGCACCCAGGCAGCGGCATTGCATCTCACCCTCGACCACCGGCAGCGTCGGCAGGCCGGCGATGAAGGCGCCGGCGAAGTCGGTGCCGCCTGAGAGCGAGGTGAGCCAGATTTTCTCGCCACCCACTTCTGGCAGGCGGTCGTAGACCCAGCGGTAGCAATCGCTCGCGAGCGGCGAGCCGGTGGAGCCGATGGCGCGCAGGCGCGACAGGTCGGCCACTTCCATCGGGTGCACGTCGGCCTTGAGGCAGCTCGCGTAGAAGGCGGCGCCGGCACCGAAGAAGGTGACCTTCGCGTCTGCCGCGAAGCGCCAGAGCGTCGTCCAGTCCGGCGCTTTGCTTTTGCCGCCCGGGTTGCCGTCGTAGAGGCAGATGGTGGTGCCGAAGAGCAGGCCGCTCACCTGGCAGTTCCACATGATCCAGCCGGTGGCGCTGTACCAGTGGAAGCGGTCGCCCGTCTCGACGGTCGGGCCGAGGTTGTTGTGCAGGCGGCCCATCTTCAGCGCTTCGAGCACCACGCCGCCGTGGCCATGCACGATGGGCTTGGGCAGGCCGGTCGTGCCGCTGGAGTAGACGACCCACAGCGGGTGGTCGAACGCGACCCAGCGCGGCACGAGCGTGGCCTCGTCCGCCGTGAGCGCGTCGAAGTCGTGCACCTGCCGCGTGGCGCTGGCCAGGCGCTCCGGCGAGGCGGCTTCGTCGAGGTAGCGCCACAGCACCACGTGCTGCACGCTCGGCAGATCGGCGAGCAGCCCTTCGAGCACCGGCAGCCGGTCGTGCGCCGTGCCGCCGTACACATAACCATCGCAGGCGATCAGCACCTTGGGTTCGATCTGGCGGAAGCGGTCGAGCACCGCCACCGGGCCCATGTCGGGCGAGCACACCGACCAGATCGCGCCGAGGCTCGCGACGGCGAGAAAGGCCACCGCTGCCTGGGGCGTGTTGGGCATGAAGGCGACGACACGGTCGCCGGCGTCCACACCGAGGCGCTGCAGGTGTGCGGCCAGCGACGCCACCTGCCGGCGCAACTCGGGCCAGCTCACTTCCTGCAGCTCGCCGCGTTCGCGCAGGCGCTCGTTCTGGAAGACGATCGCCGGGTGGCCGGCCGCATGCGCCGCATCGGCATGGCGGAAGACCTGCTGCACGTAGTTGAGCTGCGCGCCCGGAAACCATTGCGCGCCGGGCATCTTTTCTTCCACCAGCACCGTGCTGCGCGGCGTGGGCGACTGCAGGTCGAAGTAGTCCCACACCGAGGACCAGAACGCATCGAGGTCGTTCACCGACCAGCGCCACATTGCGTCGTAGCCTTCGGTCGTCGTGGCATCGAAGTGCAGGCCGCGCTCTTTTGCGAGCCAGCGGGTGAAGCGGGTGATCTGCGGCTCGGGAACGGTGCTCATGCGTCAGGGCTTCTTCAGTTTCTCGGTGTCGATGTCGACGTACTGCCACCAGTCCAGCCAGAAGGCCGGCCGGCGGTAGCCCACGAGCGAGGCGTCGCTCAGGTCGGTGAGGATGCGGTGCACGCCGATGCGGTAGGGCATGTAGGCGACGATGAGCTTGGTGGCGTCGTCGAAGAGCGCCAGGCGCTCGGGCCCGTCGGGCAGCGCCTTCATGCGCTCGTAGATCCCGTCGAAGGCCTTGAGCTGGAAGCGCGCCAGGTTGCCCTTGCCGGTGGAGGGGCCGTAGTCACGCTCCAGCGCGCCCTGGCCGTCGGGCGAGGCGGCCGACGAGCCCACGCGCCAGGTCACGAACTGGCCGGCGCGCGCCGACTTCAGGTTCTCGGGCCACTGCGCCACCTTGAGCACCAGGCGCAGGCCGAGCGCGTCCATGTCCTTCTTGAAGAGCTCGTCGAGCTGGCGGCTGCTGGCGTCGGATTGCGTGAGCATCTCGATCGCGAGCGGCGAGCCGTCGGGCCGCTCGCGCCAGCCGTCGCCGTTCTTGTCGACGAAGCCGTAGAGGTCGAGCAGGGCCTTGGCGCGGGCCGGGTTGTACTCGCTCATCTCGGTGCGGCGGTCGGGCGAGTAGCCGGTGGTGAAGGGCGTCATCATCGACTGCGCCCGGATGGCCTGGCCGCGCCGGGCGAGCTGGATCTCGCGGTCGACGTTGTTGCCGAGCGCAATGGCCCGGCGCAGCGCCACCTGCTGCGGCGTGTAGCCGCCGACGATCGGGTTCTCCATGTTGAAGACGAGCAGGGTCACGTCCGACCCGGGCGCGCGGTGCGCCTGCACGCCGCGCTTGGCGAGATGCGGCGCGAGCTTGCCGCCGGGCAGGGCCTGGTCGATGAACTCGTTGGGCACCCGCTCGATGAAGCTCTGCTCGCCGTTGAGGAAGGACAGCCAGCGCGGCTGCGACTGCTCGATGATCGACAGCTCGACGCGGTCGACCATGGGCAGGCGCTTGCCCTTGAAGCGCTGCAGCAGCGCCTGGCCTTCCGCATCGTCGGCACTGGGCTCGGCGTCGTAGAGGTCCTCGCGGTAGTTGGGGTTGCGCTCCAGCACGATCTGCGAGCTGCGCCGCCAAGTGACGAGGCGGAAGGGGCCGGTGCCCACCGGGTGCTCCATGATCTTGTCGCCGTAACGCTCGACCACCTCGCGCGCCACCGCGGCAGCGCCGACATCGCGCGCGGTCCACAGGTAGAGATGCCGCGGGCGCGACTCGCGCAGCTTCACGCGGAAGGTGTAGCGGTCGAGCGTCTTCAGGCCCTCGACCTCGCGGTCGTAGTCGAAGGGCTTGCCGCTCTTGAGCGCTTCGTCGCGCAGGGCCTGCAGTCCGATGATGCCCTCGTCTTCCAGGGACTGCTGGCCCGGCGACTTGAACTTCGGGTCGTAGACACGCTTGAGCGAGTAGACGTAGTCGGCGGCGACCAGCTCGCGCTTCTTGCCGTTGAAGGCCGGGTCATCGGCGAAGTAGATGCCCGGCTTGATGCGGAAGACGAAGGTCTTGTAGTCGTCGCTGATCTCCGGCATGGCCACGGCCGTCGAGGGCTTGAGCTTGTAGGGCCGGGCCAGGTGGTCGTAGCTGAGCGGGGCCTCGAAGATGTGGGCGGTGACGATGCGTGAATAGATGTCGCTCACCTGCGCCGGGTCGAAGCCGGTCTCGGCGACGGGGAAGGCATAGCGCAGCACCTTGGGCGGTGTTGAGGCAGGGGCGCCAGGGGCGGTCTGCGCGAAGGCCGCGCTGCCTGAGAGCAGCGCCACGCAGGCCAGCGCCGCGCCGGCCACGCGGCGGGTGATCATCAGCGCGCCGCCTGCTGGCGCGCCGGGTCGATGTCGATCCATTTCCAGAACTCGCGGACGAAGTTGTTGCGGTGATAGCCGATCACCCACGGGTGCGACAGGTCGCTGAAGATTCGGTGCGTGTGGAACTTGTAGGGCGCGTAGGCCACGATCAGGCGCTGGGCCTCGTCCATCGCGGCCTGGCGCTCGGGGCCGTTGGGCAGGCCCTTCTGCCGCAGGAACGCGCGGTTGTAGGCGGGCAGGTCGAAGCGCGAGCGGTTCGACTGGCCCTTGCTGTTGCCGTCGCCGAGCGCGAGGAAGGTCTCGCCGTCGGGCGCGCCGGCCGACCAGCCCACGCCCCACATCATGAGCTTGCCGCTGCTGGAGGCCTTCAGGTTGTCGGGCCAGTTGGCCACCTTGAACACGATGCGCACGTTGATCGCGTCCATGTCCTTCTGCCACAGCTCGGCGCCCTGCCGTGACGACTGGTCGGGCTGGGTCGCGTATTCGAGCACCAGCGGGCGGCCATCGGGCAGGTCGCGCCAGCCGTCGCCGTTGCGGTCGACATAACCGTAGAGGTCCAGCAGCGCCTTGGCGCGCGCGGGGTCGTGGTCGCTCATCTCGGTCTTGAGCGCAGGGTTGTGGCCCCAGGTGCCGGGCGAGATCGGGCCCTGCGCGGGCACCGCCTGGTTCTTGCGCAGCACGCGGATCTCGCGCTCGAGGTCGACCGCGAGCGAGATCGCCCGGCGCAGCGCCACCTTCTCGGGCGTGTAGCCGCCCACCACCGGGTCGTCCATGTTGAAGTAGGAGAGGGTGACGTCTGCGCGCGGGTAGCGCACCATCAGCACCTCGCGCTTCTTCAGGTTGGGCGCGAGCTCGTTGTTCGGCATCGCGAGGTCGGAGAAGTCGCTCGGAACTTCCCACAAGATGTCGTGCTGACCGTTGAGGAAGGCGAGCCAGCGCGGCTGGTTCTCGGCCACGATGTCGATCTCGATGCGGTCGATCATCGGCAGGCGCCGGCCCTTGAGCTTGGCCACCGCCGCCTGCGCGATGGGGTCGTCGGCCGGGGCCTCTTCGTCGTAGACGTCTTCGCGGTACGAGGGGTTCTTCTCCAGCACGATCTTCGAGGCACGCCGCCACGCGGCCAGCTTGTAGGGCCCGGTGCCCACCGGGTGCTCCATGATCCTGTCGCCGTAGTGCTCGACCACCTCGCGCGCCACCGCGCCCCAGGCGGAGCCATCGGTGAACTCGAGCAGCAGGCGCGGGCGCGGCTCAGCGGTCTTCACCTGGAAGGTGTACTTGTCGATCACCCGCAGGCCCTCGACCTCGCGCCCGTAGTCGAAGGGCGTCTTGTTCTTCATCGCCTCGTTGCGCAGCTCGGTGAGGCCGACGATCTTGGCGTTGTCGAGGATGTAGAAGTTGGGGCTCTTCCAGCGCGGATCGGCGTGGCGCTTCCAGGCGTAGACGTAGTCGGCCGCGACCAGCTCGCGCCGTTGGCCTTTGAAGGCGGGGTCGTCGGCGAAATGGATGCCCGGCTTCAGGCGAAAGGTGAAGGTCTTGAAATCGGCGCTC
>DASWSY010000395.1:0-2470 GCA_036402415.1 Rhizobacter sp.
AGCATGGTGATGGGCTCACCGGCGGCCTGCATTTCGCGGATGCGGTGCAGCGTGACGGGCTTGCGCTCTTTTGGCGCCGAGCCTCCCCCGTAGAGCGACTGCTCGGCCGTGGTCATGAAGTCGTCATCCCAAGCTTGGCGAGCAGTTCCTGGTCGGCTTGCACGTCGGGGTTGCCGGTGGTCAGGAGCTTGTCGCCGTAGAAGATGGAGTTGGCCCCGGCCAGGAAGCACAGCGTCTGCACCGCTTCGCCAAGCTGCTGGCGGCCGGCCGACAGGCGCACGCGAGACTTCGGCATGGTGATGCGAGCGACGGCGATGGTGCGCACGAACTCGAGCGGGTCGAGCTTCTCGCTGCCGTGCAGCGGCGTGCCGGGCACCTGCACGAGGTTGTTGATCGGCACCGACTCGGGGTACGGGTCCATGTTGGCGAGTTCGGCCACGAGCGCGGCGCGCTGGGTGCGCGTCTCGCCCATGCCGACGATGCCGCCGCAGCACACCTTCACGCCGGCACCGCGCACGCGCTGCAGCGTGTCGAGGCGGTCCTGGAACTGGCGGGTGCTGATGATGTCGCCGTACTTGTCGGGCGCGGTGTCGATGTTGTGGTTGTAGTAGTCGAGGCCGGCCTGTTGCAGCGTCTCGGCGTGGCCGTCTTCCAGCATGCCGAGCGTGGCGCAGGTTTCCAGGCCGAGCGACTTCACGGCGCTCACGAGCTCGGCCACCTTCTCGATGTCGCGGTCTTTCGGCGAGCGCCAGGCGGCGCCCATGCAGAAGCGGGTGGCACCGGCGGCTTGCGCGCGTTTGGCCGCGTCGAGCACTGCATCGCAGTCCATGATCTTGCTGGCCTCGACGCCGGTGTCGTAGCGCGCGGCCTGCGGGCAGTAGCTGCAGTCTTCGGGGCAGCCGCCGGTCTTGATCGACAACAGCGTCGAAAGCTGCACCTCGGTCGGGTCGAAGTGCTCGCGGTGCGCGGTCTGCGCGCGGTACATCAGCTCGGTGAAGGGCAGGTCGAAGAGCGCCTCGACCTCGGCCACGGACCAGCGGCTGGCAGCCGCGGGGGCGGCGGGCTTGCGGGAGTGGACGCGGACAGCGGTTTCTTGCATGCGAGGGTTCCGGGAGGTGGACACGGCCGGCAGTCTAACCAGATGCTTCCAGCAGATGGTGCTGTGCAGCAGAAGCGGTCAGGCAGGCTGGTAGGCCAGGCGGACGTAGATCGGTGCGAAGGCTTCCGCCTGCGTGACTTCGAGCAGGTGCTCGCGGGCCAGTTCCAGCATGGCGATGAAGGTCACCACCAGCACCTGCGGGCCGCGGTTGAGCTCGAACAGGTCTTCGAACAGCGCGAAGCGGCGGCCCTGCAAACGCCGCAGCACGATGCTCATGTGCTCGCGCACCGAGAGCTGCTCGCGGGTGATGGTGTGGTGCTGGTTGAGCTTGGCGCGCTTGAGGATGTCTTGCCAGGCGGCGCGCAGCTCGTCGACGTGGACGTCGGGGAAGCGCGGCGTGAGCGACTGCTCGATCACCACCTGTGCGCGCAGGAAGTCGCGGCCCAGCACGGGCAGCGCGTCCAGGCGTGCGGCGGCCAGCTTGATCTGCTCGTACTCGAGCAGGCGGCGCACCAGCTCGGCCCGTGGGTCTTCCGGTTCTTCGCCCTCGGCCACCTTCT
Organism: Rhizobacter sp.; assembly: GCA_036402415.1. Taxonomy (GTDB): domain Bacteria; phylum Pseudomonadota; class Gammaproteobacteria; order Burkholderiales; family Burkholderiaceae_C; genus Rhizobacter. Next base: position 1,660 of record DASWSY010000395.1, read on the forward strand.
TCGGCGGCAGCAGCATGCGCGACTTGATCTCGATCAGCATCGCCGCCATCAGCAGGTATTCGCTGGCGAGCTCGAGGTTGGTCTTGCGGATCTGCTCGACGTAGGCGAGGTACTGGCGCGTGACGCTCGCCAGCGGGATGTCGAGGATGTTGAAGTTCTGCTTGCGGATCAGGTAGAGCAGCAGGTCGAGCGGGCCTTCGAAGGCTTCGAGGAAGACCTCCAGCGCGTCGGGCGGGATGTACAGGTCCTGCGGCATCTGGAAGAGCGGCTCGCCATACAGGCGTGCCACGGCAATGTGGTCCACCACCTGCGGAACCACTGCCGTCTCGGGCGCCTCGTCGGGCGCCATCACCTCGGAATCCACTCGAGACAACGCGTTCAGCGTTTCGTGTTGTTCTGGTAGACGTACGGCTGCTGCGGCACGCGGGCCTCGCGGTATTCGGCCTGGGCGTCACGGTCGATGGGCTTGTCCCACAGCAGGGCGCGGCCGCGGCGCTGCTCTTCTTCGAGCGTCGGGCGCTTGGCCTTCAGTTCCTCGATGAACGAGGTGATCTCGGATTTGTACGGCTTCCAGAACAGCGGCATGGCGGTCAGGGCGCCAGAGGCGGCGCCGGAGTGAAGCCGGGATTTTAAGCGCTCGGGGCGTGCCAACCGGTGCCGGTCAGGCTTCGACCCGCTTGACCTGGCTCGCACGCCGCAGGAAGTCGTTCGGCTGGCCGACCATCCAGCGGGCCAGCTGGTCCAGCAGGTCGGAGCCCACGTCGCGTGCGGGGAACTCGGCCGTCACCGTCTCCAGGCTGTCGAAGTTGTT
>DASWSY010000396.1:0-1905 GCA_036402415.1 Rhizobacter sp.
GTTCAGAGGGGCCGCGCAGGCGCGGCGGGTTCTCCGAGGGGCGGCAAGCGGCATGCCCCGGCGGGGTTTCCACGCGGATTCCCACGCTGCCTTCCATGCGCATTTCCATGTCCCGGCCGGACAGTCTGCGGACCACGCCACACGGAGCACGACATGGACCCGCACATCCCCACCCTAGAAGCCGACTACGTCATCGCCGGTGCCGGCACCACCGCGATGGCCTTTGCCGACACGCTGCTGAGCGACAGCACCGCCACCATGGTCATCGCCGACCGCCGCCCCAGGCCCGGCGGGCACTGGCTCGACGCCTACCCCTTCGTGCGCCTGCACGGCGCCGCCGCGGTCTACGGCGTGAACTCGCAGTCCCTGGGCCAGGGCACGATCGACAGCGTGGGCCTCAACCGCGGCCTGAACGAACTGGCAAGCGGCGCCGAGATCTGCGCCTACTTCGACCGGCTGATGCAGCACCGCCTGCTGCCGAGCGGCCGGGTGACCTACCTGAGCCGGCACGAGATCGATGCCGACGGCGTGGCGACCTCGCTTGTGACCGGCCGGCGCACGCGGCTCGTCGCACGCCGCAAATGGGTGGACGCCGCCCGCGCCGACAGCCAGGTGCCGGCCACGCACAAGCCGAATTTCCGCGTGGCCGACGGCGTGCGTTTGGTGACGCCGACCGAGCTGACGCGTCTCGCCGAGCCGGCGAGCGGTTTCGTGATCGTGGGCGGCGGCAAGACCTCGATCGACACCGCCCTGTGGCTGCTCGAACAGGGCGCCGACCCCGAGAGCATCACCTGGATCCGCCCGCGCGAGGCCTGGCTGCTCAACCGCGCCGACATCCAGCCCACGCTGGGCTTTGCCCACAGCACGCTGGAGGCCATCACCGCCGAACTGGAGATCGCACGCGATGCGGCCTCGGTGCGCGAGCTCTTCGCGCGGCTGGAAGCGCGCCGACTGCTGCTACGCATCGACCCCGAGGTGGAGCCGAGCATGTACCGCTGCGCCACGGTGAGCGAGGCGGAGCTCGCGCAGTTGCGGCGCATCCGCCGCGTCGTGCGGCTGGGCCGCGTGCAGGCCATCGAGCGCGAGCGCATCGTGTTCGCGCAGGGCGAGCTGGCCACCGCGCCGGGCCAGGTCTACGTGCACTGCAGCACCACCGGGCTGCCGCGCGGGCCGGTGGTGCCGGTGTTCCAGGGTGATCGCATCGTGCCGCAGTACGTGCGGCGCTGTTCGCCCTCGTTCAGCGCGGCCTTCATCGCCCACCTGGAGGCGACGGTCGAGAGCGACGAGGAAAAGAATGCGCTGTGCCGCCCGGTGCGCGTGCCCGAGGAGCCGCTCGACTGGTTGCGCATGCACGTGGACAGCGCGGCCAACCAGTGGCGCTGGTCGCAGCAGCCGGCGCTCCAGGAGTGGCTGCGGCGCTCCCGGCTCGACGCGTTCCTGGGACTCTTCGAGCAGGTCGGCCGACAGGCGGCCAGCGATGGCGACATGCGCTGGGCCGGACTCCAGCAGCGCCTTCGCGACGCACGCGCTGCCGGGATCAAGCGCATGGGTGAGCTGCTGGCCGCGTGACGGCGGCCAGCTCTGTCACCTCAGGCGCCTCACTTCGGCATGACGACGGTGTCGATCACGTGGATCACGCCGTTGTCGGCCGCAATGTCGGTCGCGGTCACCTTGGCGTTGTCGACCATCACGCCGCTGGCCGTGGCGACGGTGAGCTCGGAGCCCTGCACCGTCTTCACCTTGCCGGGCTTCACGTCCTTCGCCATCACCTTGCCGGGGACGACGTGGTAGGTCAGCACGGCGGTCAGCTTCGCCTTGTCCTTGAGCAACGCGTCGAGGTCGGCCTTCGGCACCTTGGCGAAGGCCGCATCGGTGGGCGCGAACACGGTGAACGGGCCCGGGCCC
>DASWSY010000397.1:0-2603 GCA_036402415.1 Rhizobacter sp.
ATGCCGTCACCGCCAAGGCGTTCTTCACGTTGTGCCAGCCAGGCATGCGCAGTTGCACGGCCGCAAAACCGGCCGGGGTGTGCAGCATCAGCGACCAGTGGTCCACCGCCCACTCGGCGTCGGCAGTCACGTCGGCAGCACCCTTGAGCGCGAAGGTGAGCGTGGGCCGCGCGCCGGCGAGCTGGTGCCACAGCGGCGCATAGGTGTCGTCGGCCGGGAACACCGCCGTGCCGGTGGGGCCGAGCGCGTCGAACACCGTCGCGTTCTCGCGCGCCACCGCTTCCACCGTCGCCATGAACTCCTGGTGCTCACGCTGGGCGTTGTTGACGAGCGCCACCGTCGGCGCGGCCATCGCGGCCAGGCCGGCGATCTCGCCCGGGTGGTTCATGCCGAGCTCGATGACGGCGGCGTGGTGCTGGTCGCGCAGGCGCAAGAGCGTGAGCGGCACGCCGATGTCGTTGTTGAAGTTGCCTTCGGTCCAGAACGCGGCCTCGCCCTGCCAGGCGCGCAGCACCGAGGCGGTCATCTGCGTGCAGGTGGTCTTGCCGTTGCTGCCGGTGATGGCGATCAGCGGCAGGTGGAAGCGGGCGCGCCAGGCGGCGGCCAGCGCGCCGAGCGCCTGCTTGCTGTCGGCCACCTGCAGGCCGGGCATGCCGGCTTCGATCAAACCGCGCTCGGCCAACGCCGCCACGGCGCCGGCCGCTTTCGCCTGCGCGAGGAAGTCGTGCGCATCGAATCGCTCTCCCTTCAGGGCGACGAAGAGGTCGCCTGGCTGGAGCGTGCGGGTGTCGGAATGCACACGGCCGAGTTCGAGGGCACCGTCGCCGACGAGGGTGGAGCCGGGCAGCAGGGCGTGGGCTTGCGCGAGCGTCATCATCATGGCGACACCCTCCCGGCAAGCGCCGTGCGCGCCTCGTCCACATCCGAGAAGGGATGCTTGACGCCGCCGATGTCCTGCTCGGCCTCGTGGCCCTTGCCAGCGACGAGGATCACGTCCTGCGGCTTCGCGTTCCGGACCGCGTGCACGATGGCGGCACGCCGGTCTTCGATCACCAGCGCACGGTCGGGCCGCGCCATGCCGGCGGCGATCTGCGTGAGGATCTGGCCGGGCGGCTCCATGCGCGGGTTGTCGCTCGTCACCACCACCTGGTCGGCCTGGCGCTCGGCGATGGCCCCCATCAGCGGGCGCTTGGTCGCATCGCGGTTGCCGCCGCAGCCGAACACGCACCACAGCGTGCCTTGTCGTTCCTGCGCGAAGGGGCGCACGGCTTGCAGTGCTTTTTCCAGGGCGTCGGGCGTGTGGGCGTAGTCGACCACGACCACCGGCTGCTCGCCGCCGCCGATCTGCTGCATGCGGCCGGGCACCGGCGTGAGCTGGGCGCAGACGCGGGCGATGTCGGCGAGCGCAAAACCGAGGGCGCGCAGACCGCCGATCACCGCCAGCAGGTTGGAGACGTTGTAGTCACCGATGAGGCCGGTGCGCACGGGGGTCGAGGCATGGCCTTCGTGCACGGTGAAGGCGAGGCCGCCGTCGCGGTAGGCGATGTCGCTCGCGCGCAGGCGCGCCTCGGCCTGGTTGCTGTAGGTCCACACGTCCATCAGGCCCTGCAGCGCCGGCGACAGTGAGGCACCACGCTCGTCGTCCAGATTGAGCACCGCGGCGCGCAAGCCGGGCCACATGAAGAGTTCGGACTTGGCGGCCCAGTAGGCCTCCATGCTGCCGTGGTAGTCGATGTGGTCGCGGGTGAAGTTGGTGAACAAGGCCACCGCCACCTGCGTGCCCGCCATGCGGCGCTCGACGATGCCGATCGACGAGGCCTCGATCGCGCAGGCCTTGAAGCCCTGGTCGATGAAGCCCTTGAAGGCGGCCTGCAGCGTCACCGGGTCGGGCGTGGTGAGGCCGGTCGACTGGATGGACGCGTTCGGCGCGGCGGCCGCCGACGGCGGTTCGCCCACGCCCAGCGTGCCGACCACGCCGCAGCGCCTGCCCATCAGCGACAGCGCCTGTGCCACCCACCAGGCGGTGGAGGTCTTGCCGTTGGTGCCCGTGACGGACACCACGTCGAGCAGCTTGCTCGGTTGTTCGTACCAGGCGCTTGCGAGCGGCCCGGTCGCAGCCTTCAGGCCGGCCAAGGCACCGACTTGCGCCCCGTCGAAGTGGAAGGCCTCGGCACCCTTGGCTTCGACCAGGCACGCCACCGCGCCCGCGGCCAGCGCCGCCGGCACGAATTGCCGCCCGTCGTTCGCGTAGCCCGGCCACGCGATGAACGCGTCGCCCGGCTGCACGCGCCGGCTGTCGGTGCGCAGCTGCTTCACGCCGCGGCTGCGCAGCCACGCCACGGCGCTGCCCACGTCGCGCAGGAGGTTGGGCGCCATCAGAAGCTCTCCTCCACGGCCGGCAGCTTGTTCGTCACGATCTGCTGCTGCACTTCCAGGTCGGGCGGCACGCTCATCGAGCGCAGCGTCTGCTGCACCACCTCGCTGAACACCGGCGCGGCCACGTCGCCGCCGAAGTACTTGCCGTCGCTCGGCTCGTCGACCATCACCGCCACCACGATGCGCGGCTTGTCGATGGGCGCCAGGCCGACGAACCAGGAGCGGTA
>DASWSY010000398.1:0-11302 GCA_036402415.1 Rhizobacter sp.
CAGGTTGAAGCCGCAGCGCACGGCCTCTCGCACGGAGCGAAGCTGCTGGAAGTTCATGTGGGCATGCGGGAATCGGATGGGCCGGCAGTATCGGCAGCCGCCGGTATTTGGGGAACAACTTAAAACTGCTTTTCTTATCCAGAAAACGATTAAGTTCGCGACGGCCGGAACCTCTGCCGACCGGCCGGGTCTGCGCCCAGGCCCCCGATCGCTGGCCCAGGGTCAGGGGCATACAATTCCAAGCTTTCACTTCGGCGGGCGCCGTTTCCGTGCGCTGTCAGCCCCAACGAGGACCCACACGTGTTCATTTCCGAAGCCTTCGCGCAAGCCCCTGCGGCCGGCGCCTCCGATCCGCTGGGCGGGCTGACGGGCATGCTGCCCATCATCCTGATGTTCGTGGTGCTGTACTTCGTGATGATCCGTCCGCAGATGAAGCGGCAGAAGGAGCACAAGGCCATGATCGAGGCGCTGGCCAAGGGCGACGAAGTCGTGGTCGCCGGCGGGCTGCTCGGCCGCGTCTCCAAGCTGGGCGACTCGTTCCTGCACGTGGAGATTGCCGACAACGTCGAGATCCAGGTGCAGCGCGGCGCCGTGGTGCAGGTGCTGCCCAAGGGCACCTTCAAATAAGACAGAAGAGACAAGCCGGCGCGAGCCGGCCTCGTGAAAGAACGACATGAACCGCTATCCGTGGTGGAAGTACGCGATCCTCGGGATCGCCTTGCTGGTGGGGCTGGTCTACACGCTGCCCAACTTCTTCGGCGAGGCGCCGGCGGTTCAGGTGAGCAGCGGCAAGGCCACGCTCAAGCTCGACAGTTCCACCACGCAACGGGTCGAGCAGATCCTGAAGGCCGCGGGGCTGCAGCCGGACTTCGTGCTGTTGGAGGGCGGCAGCATCAAGGCGCGCTTCGCCGACGGGGACGCGCAGCTCAAGGCCAAGGATGCCCTGGCCAAGGCCCTCAACCCCGACCCGGCGGACCCGAGCTACATCGTCGCGCTGAACCTTCTGTCGCGCTCGCCCGCCTGGCTGACCGCGGTGCGCGCGCTGCCCATGTACCTGGGCCTGGACCTGCGCGGCGGCGTGCACTTCCTGATGCAGGTCGACATGAAGGCGGCCCTCAGCAAGAAGATGGAAGCGACCGCCGGCGACATCCGTTCGCAGTTGCGCGACAAGAACCTGCGCCATGCCGGCATCGGCCGCGACGGCAACAGCGTCGATATCCGCTTCCGCGACCGCGAGACGCTGACGGCGGCGGCCGAACTGCTGTCGCAGATGACCGACCTGCAGTGGACGCAGGCAACCGACGGCACCGACATCAAGCTCATCGGCACGCTCAAGCCCGAAGCCGCCCGCGCGGTGCAGGACGCTGCGCTGAAGCAGAACATCACCACGCTGCACAACCGCGTCAACGAACTTGGCGTGGCCGAGCCGGTGATCCAGCAGCAGGGCGCCGACCGGGTGGTGATCCAGTTGCCGGGGGTGCAGGACACGGCGAAGGCCAAGGACATCATCGGCCGCACCGCCAACCTCGAGTTCCGCCTGGTCGACATGTCGGCCGAAGCACGGGCCGCCACCGAAGGCACGGGCCCCGTGCCCTTCGGCCGCGAGCGCTTCACGGTCGGCCGGGGCGCGCCGGTCGTGACCTACCGGGAAGCGGTCGCCACCGGCGAGATGCTGACCAACGCACAGCCCCGCCCCGACCAGAACAACCAGCCGGCGGTCTCGGTGAGCCTCGACGCCAAGGGCGGCCGCCTGATGCGCGAGATGACGCGCACCAACGTCGGCAACTACATGGCCGCCATCCTCTTCGAGAAGGGCAAGGGCGAGGTGCTGACGGTCGCCCGCATCCAGAGCGAATTCGGCAACGACTTCCAGATCACCGGCATGGGCACGACCGAGGCCGCCAACGACCTCAGCCTGCTGCTGCGCGCCGGCTCGCTGGCCGCGCCGATGGAGATCATCGAGGAAAGCACCATCGGCCCGACGCTCGGTGCCGACAACATCGCCAAAGGCTTCAACAGCGTGATCTACGGCTTTGCGGCGATCGCGGTGTTCATGTGCGCGTACTACCTGCTGTTCGGCTTGTTCTCGACGCTCGCGCTCGGCTTCAACCTCTTGCTGCTGGTGGCGGTGCTCTCGATGCTGCAGGCGACGCTCACCCTGCCGGGCATTGCCGCCATTGCGCTGACCCTCGGCATGGCCATCGACGCCAACGTGCTGATCAACGAACGGGTGCGAGAGGAACTGCGCAACGGCGCGTCGCCCCAGGCGGCGATCAACATCGGCTACGAAAAGGCGTTCGCGACCATCCTCGACTCCAACATCACCACCCTGATCGCCGGCATCGCGCTCTTCGCATTCGGCTCCGGGCCGATCAAGGGCTTCGCGGTGGTGCACTGCCTGGGCATCCTGACTTCGATGTTCTCGGCCGTCGTGTTCTCGCGCGGGCTGGTGAACCTCTGGTACGGCCGCCAGAAGAAGCTCAAGAGCGTCTCGATCGGGCAGGTGTGGAGGCCGAAGGCCGCCACGGTCGACACGCCGGCCAGCTCCTCCTGAGACCTTCCAAGAACACAACCGGACCTGACTCATGGAGTTCTTCCGCATCCACCGCGACATCCCGTTCATGCGGCATGCGCTGGTGTTCAACATCATCTCGGCCGCGACCTTCCTGCTGGCCGTGTTCTTCCTGATCACCCGCGGGCTGCACCTGTCGATCGAGTTCACCGGCGGCACCCTGATCGAAGCGCACTACGCGCAGGCGGCCGATGTCGCCAAGGTGCGTCAGACCGTCGAGGGGCTGAAGGCCGGCGAGGTGCAGGTGCAGAACTTCGGCAACACGCGCAACGTGCTGATCCGCCTGCCCGTGCGCGGCGATGGCAAGGCCGGCGACGTGGTCGAGAAGGTGTTTGCCGAGCTGTGCAAGGCCGAGTCGGGCGCGGTGTCGCGCCAGTCCGTGAAGACCGACAAGGGCGAGGTGGTCGACAAGCCGGTGTGCCAGGCCAACGGTGCCGAGCCGGTGGTGCTGGCGCGCAGCGAGTTCGTCGGCCCGCAGGTCGGCCGCGAGCTGGCCGAAGACGGCGCGAAGGCGCTGGCCTTCGTCGTCATCGGCATCATGATTTACCTCGCGTTTCGCTTCGAGTGGAAGTTCTCGGTGGCGGCCATCCTGGCGAACCTGCACGACGTGGTGATCATCCTGGGCTTCTTCGCGTTCTTCCAGTGGGAGTTCTCGCTCTCCGTGCTGGCGGCGGTGCTGGCGGTGCTGGGGTACTCGGTGAACGAGTCGGTGGTGATCTTCGACCGCATCCGCGAGGCGTTCCGCAAGTACCGCAAGATGAGCACCACCGAGGTGATCGACCACGCGATCACCAGCACGATGAGCCGCACCATCATCACCCACGGCAGCACGCAGATGATGGTGCTGTCGATGCTGATCTTTGGTGGCCCGACCCTGCACTACTTCGCGATCGCCCTCACCATCGGCATCTGCTTCGGCATCTATTCGTCGGTGTTCGTGGCGGCCGCGATCGCGATGTGGCTGGGCGTGAAACGGGAAGACCTGGTCAAGTCGGGCCCCTCGAAGGACGTCGATCCGAACGACCCGAACGCCGGGGCGGTGGTGTAGAGTAAGGCCATCCCTTACCAAGAAACCCCGACCAACCGTCACATGGCGACCGCCGCCGATTCGTTGGCCCTGGCCGCCCAGGCTCGGCGCTCCTATGTGGAGCGTCTCTTGAGTGGTGTGCCGAGTGTGGTCCACGCGGTGGAGGAAGGGGCCCGGCTGCTGGCCGGCCAGACCGCGGAGCACAGCCTCCAGTACAAGCGCCGCGACGTTGCCGCCGATCTGCGCAAGGCGGCGCCCAACTGGATCAGCGCCATCATCTCGGCCCTGCGCGGCTCGCTCGTCAGCGGGGTCGTGTCGGCTTCGCGACCCGGCGACCTGCCGCCGCCCGGCCGCGGCGCGCCGGGCATGGCCTTGGTCGACGACGACACCATCGAGGTGGAGATCCTGAGCTCGCGCCTCGCGCTGGCGATGATGGACCGTGCCTCCTGGGAATTCACCGACCTGCGCTCGCGGATGTCCGCCCTCGAAAAGCGCGACGAGCTCGATGCCAACGACGTGTTGCGGCCGCACGTGCTGGCGCGCATCCTCACCAATGCGTGGCGTGGCGCGTCGCTCAGCCAGGACGCGTGGCGCACCTTGCAGGCGGTGTTGCATGAAGAGTTCGCGCATTTCGCGGAAGAGGCCTACCACGAGACGAATCGCTGGCTGATCCAGCAGCGTGTGCTGCCTGAAATCGACCTGCGTCCCTTCATCCGCCGCACGCGCAATTCCTATGGTGTCGCGAGCCCCGCGGGTGCGCCGATGAGCGCGCCCGTGCCTGCTGCTCCGACCAGCGGGCACGGTCGACTGGGCACCGTGGGGGAAGAAACGCGCCTGATGACGCGTGCCGGCGGGTTCGCTCGAGGGTCTGATCACGCCGAGGCGGTGCTCGGGCGGCTCAACCGCCTGATCGGCCGCCAGGTGCCCGATTTCGCGGGCACGGCACAGATGCCGCACCAGCCCTCCGCGGGTCTGAAGGCCGCAATCTCCGAGGCCCAGCAGGGCATCCAGCGCAGGCTCGTCACCACCAGCGGTGGTGCGCCAGCCGAAGGTGGGCGCGCAGCCGAAGCGCCCGTGAGCACGCCGGCCCTGCTGGAGGAACTGCACCAGCGCAAGCAGGCCCTGAAGCAGGCGGCGTCGACTCCGGTCGAACGCGCCACGATTGAGATCGTGGCCTTGCTGTTCCAGAGCATCCTGATGGAAGAGCGGATCCCTGCGGTGGTGCGCGTCTGGTTCGCACGTCTGCAGATGCCGGTGCTGCGGGTGGCCGTGAGCGAGCCCGACTTCTTCGCGACCGTGGACCACCCCGCGCGTCGGTTGATCGACCGCATGGGCGCCTGCGTGATGGGGTTCGACTCCACCAGCCGTGCGGTGGCGGACACGCTTGAAAAGGAAATCAAGCGGGTGGTGCAGGTCGTCGAGGCCTACCCCGACACCGGCCGGCGTGTGTTCCAGACCGTGCTCACCGAGTTCGAGAAATTCCTCGAGCACTACTTCAAGAACGAGAACGAAATGACCCGCAAGGGTGTTTCGTTGGCCCAGCAGGTCGAGCAGCGCGAGACGCTTGCGATCCAGTACACGATCGAACTGCGCAAGATGCTGAACGAAGTGCCCGTGCAGGAAGGTGTGCGCGAGTTCCTGTTCCACGTCTGGGCCGATGTGATGGCGATGACCGCCGTCAAGCATGGCCCGCAGGGCAACGAAACCAAGGCGATGAAGCGTGTCGCGGCGGACCTGATCTGGTCGGCCAGCGCCAAGGTGTCGCGCGAGGAGCGGGCGGAGGTGATCCGGCGCCTGCCGCCGCTGCTGAAGACCCTGCGTGAAGGCATGGACCACGCCAACATTGCCTCCGACAAGCAGGACGAGCACATCCAGAAGCTGAACAATTCGCTGGCCGCAGCCTTCACCGCCAAGACGGCCACGATCGCGCCCGAGCGTCTGGAAGAACTCATGGCACGGCTCGAGACCTTGGAAGAGCTGCTGCCGGAGAGCGACGACATCGAGATCGACGAGTCCATGGTGCTCGACCTGTCCGGGCACGAGAGCGCGGAGCTCGAAGTCGTCGGCGAGGGCGGCTCGATGGCCACGCCCGCCATGCTGGCCTGGGCGAAGGAGCTTCAGGTGGGTGGCTGGTACATGCTCGACTACCGCAACCGCAACGAGGCGGTGCAACTGGTCTGGCAGGGCCTGCGCCGCCAACTGGCCTTGTTCGTGTCGCCGCATGGGCGCGGCATCCTGTTCCAGCAGAACCGGCTCGCGGCGTTCCTGCAGGCCGGCTTGCTCGTGCCGGCGCAAGACGAATCGCTGACGGTGCGGGCGACCCGCAGCGCCCTGGCCAAGCTGGACGTCGACCCGAGCCGCTTGCTCAACTGAAGGCGAGGCAGCCAGAAACAACAAAGCCGCCTCCGGGCGGCTTATTTGTTGTTGGCGCAACAGGTCAGTGGATCAACCGGTCCTCTTCGGCGACGAACAGTTCGTCGAGGATGAGGGCATCCGGCTCTTCTCCCAGGCTCCAGAAGACCATCAGCACGATGATCTTGAGATCTTCCAGATCGACCGGGCCGCCCGGGATCGCCGTGGCGCGGTCGACCACCATTTCGCGCATCGAGGGCGGTAGCACACCTGCCGATTCGAGGAAGCTGACGAAGCCGATGGAGTGCTCGCCCAGGTGCTCCTGCTCGGCGGCCGAGTACACGCGCAGGCTGTCGGCCCGCTGTTCACCAGTGTATGACTCGGCTGCTGTGGCAAGTCCGTCGAGCCAGGTGAGGGCTTCTTCGATCTCGTCCGACTCGAAGCCCATGGCCGACAACTTGCGGGTCAGCTGGGCATGATCGGGACAGGCATCCGGCCGCCAGTAGTTTTCGTACAGGTAGACGAGCACGTCGAACATGGATTCATGATAACCCAGCGTCTCGCCGGGCGTGGCGGAATAAATGCACCGTCCGGAAGGGGGTGATGTAGTCGGCTTAGGATGCGCTCACTCTCTGGAAAAGCTGCCCGGGGAGGCGTGCCACGGTGCCCATCAACTCGAGCTCGAGGAGGCGTGCATTCAGCTCAGGTGCGGGCCAGCCCGTCCTCGCGATCAGGGCGTCGAGGCTGACGGGATCGAAGCCCAGCGCGTCGAGCAGCGGGTTCGGGGACGGTTCGGTCTCGTCCCGGCGGGCCGCGGCGGGCGCCGAACGGGCCCTGACCGGAAACTCTTCCAGCACATCCGCGGCGCTCTCCACCAGTTTCGCCCCCTGCTTGATCAAGGCATGGCAGCCGCGCGACTGGGGTGAGTGGATGGAACCGGGGATGGCAAACACCTCGCGACCCGCTTCGCTGGCCATGCGGGCCGTGATCAGCGAGCCCGACTGCAGCGCAGCCTCGACGACCAGGGTGCCGCGGGTCAAGCCGGCGATGATGCGGTTGCGCTGCGGAAAGTTCGCCGGAAGCGGCGGTGTGCCGATGGCGTACTCGGAGACGATGGCGCCGTCCTGCGCGATCCGGCGAGCCAGTTCCAGGTGCCGTCTGGGGTAGACGCGGTCGAGACCGGTTCCCACCACGGCGATGGTGCGTCCGACTCCCTCCAAGCCACCTTCATGGGCAGCTCCGTCAACGCCGAGCGCCAGCCCCGACACGATGCTCCAGCCCGCCTGGCTTATCTCCGTCGAGAAGGCGAGTGCATTCTCCTTGCCCTGCGCGGTGGGATGACGGCTGCCGACCACGCCGATGCCGGGCGCACTCAGCAGAGACGGGTTGCCCTGGACGTACAAGACCAGTGGCGGATCGGCGGTCTGGAGCAGCAGCTCAGGATAGGCGACCTCGCCGAGCGTGAGCAGGTGGCGAGAGCCTGAGCTTTCGTCGGCCAACCAGCGGCAGGTTGCGTCCACGAGCGAGGCGAGATGCTCGGGCGTTTGCTCCAGCGCCTTGGCCGCTTCGGCGGACACCACTTCCCGCCTGGCGGCGGTCGGAGCGGTGAAGGCCGCTTCGGGGGAACCGAACGCAGCCAGCAGCCGGCGCGCGGCCTCGCGGCCGATGTGTGGTGTCTCCAGCAGCCGCAACCAGGCGGCGATCTCGTCCCGGTCCATCACGCGGCGCCGGCAAAGGCGCTGCTGCGCGTCAGGGCTGGGTGAACCTGTCGCCGATGCTGACCGGTTCCTTGACCGAGACGATCAGCGCATACGACATGCGTTTGAACACCCGGAACACGAACAGGTAGCCATGGCGCTCGTCCGGCAGCTTGATCTGGGTGCCACCGTCGGTGCTGTCCTTGATGCGCACGCCATCGCGCCACAGCGCCAAGACGTGCCCGCTTTCCAGCCCGTCCTGGCTGCCCCGGTTGAGCGCCACGATCTGGTTCTGGCCCGCGTTGACGCTGTCGCCGTACACGGAGGCGATCTGTCCCGCCATCGGTTTTTGCGGCGCGCGCGGCGCGTAGTTCAGGAATTCGCGCGGCGGCACCGGCGACAGCCTGTCTCCGACACGCATTTCCTGGCGCACGCTGCTGATCGTGAAGGTGTCGGGCACGATCTCGCCGGTGCTGCTGTTGCCCTTGCGGGTGAATTCAGCGGTTCCGAGGTAGAAGGCCTCGTAGCCCAGCACCTCGCCGGTGCTCGGGTCTTTCAGCGGCCGGGGCTCGCGGAAAAGACGGAAGTTGCGCGAGGAGCCGATGTCGCCACGCACATAGGCCAGATCACCCCGGCTCAGCAGGACACGGCCTTCCTGCGTGCCCACGATCCGTGGCGCCGCCTCCAACTGGTTGGAGTCGAAGATGACCGCCTCGTTGAGGAACGGCTCGATGAGGTGCAGCGGGATGGAGGGAATGCCGTCGCGGTTCAGGTCGCTGCTGCGCACGCGCGGCGACAGCCTCAGGGTGCCATCGGGGCCGAGTTGCCCGACCTGCAGGGTCGCGCGCCCGCCGGACTTCACCAGCGACAGCACCTGCCCCGGGTAGATCAGGTGCGGGTTGCGGATCTGGTCCATGTTCATGCCCCACAGCTCGGGCCAGCGCCACGGGCTCTTGAGGTACATGCGGGAGATGTCCCACAGGGTGTCGCCCGACTTGATGGTGTAGACGTCGGGGGCGTTGTCGGCCAGTTCCGAGAGCGGCACGCCGGCCTGGGCGACCTGCTGGGCCGTGCTGCGCTGCTTGCTGGTGATGGGGAAGTTGGGTTCGGCGGCCCCTGCCGCGCCCAGGCCGATGCCGAGCGCCACGGTGATCGCAGAAGCCCGGAAAAGAGCCAGGGCAGGACGGGTGCTTCGGGTCATGAACGTAAGTCTCCGGGGCGCGTCAGACAGCACAATGCTGGGCTGTGCGGTTACTGAGCCGAGTGCGGCAAGGTGCCCGCGCTTCGGCGAAAATCTTCATTCAGTTTCGCAGATTCTGCCTCTAAACCCTTGATATCGCAACGAAAGTCACCCGTCGATACCTTTGTTGTGTTGCCTGTCACGAAGGGTGGCGTTGCACGCCGTCCACACGGTCTGGCCACCCTAGGGTGCTCCCTGAGTCGTTGATTTCTTTGCCTGTTTTATGTCCAAGCTCGCCATTCTTCGTTACCCGGATCCCCGCCTGCACACCATCGCCAAGCCGGTGGCGCAGGTCGACGACCGCATCCGTCAGCTGGTCTCCGACATGCTGGAAACCATGTATGCCGCCGACGGTGTGGGCCTCGCGGCCACGCAGGTCGACGTGCACGAGCGGGTGATCGTGATCGACACCTCCGAGGGGCGGGACGACCCGCGCGTGCTCATCAACCCCGAACTGGTGCAGCTCAGCGAGGAGAGGGTGCTGGGCGACGAGGGCTGCCTGTCGGTGCCCATGGTCTATGACAAGGTGCCGCGCCACGCCCGCGTGCGCGTCCGGGCCCTCGACCGCGAGGGTGAGACTTACGAGTTCGACGCCGAAGGCCTGCTGTCGGTGTGCGTGCAGCACGAGATGGACCACCTGATGGGCAAGGTGTTCGTCGAATATCTCAGCGCGCTCAAGCGCGATCGCATCAAGACCAAGATGCTGAAGAAGACGCGGGACGAGCAACGCCCATGAGGGTGGCCTTCGCAGGGACACCCGAATTCGCGGCGGTGGCCCTGGAGCGCCTGCTGGCGGCGGGCTTCGACGTCCCGCTCGCGCTGACCCAGCCTGACCGGCCGGCCGGCCGAGGCATGAAGCTCACGCCTTCGCCTGTGAAGGTGCTGGCGGCGTCGCACGGCATCCCGGTCGCGCAACCGCGCAGCCTGCGCCTGGACGGCAAGTTCCCGGAAGACGCGTCGTCCGCCCGCGCCGCCCTGCAGGCCGCGCGCATCGAGGCAATGGTGGTGGCCGCCTACGGGTTGATCCTCCCGCAATGGGTGCTGGAC
This sequence comes from Rhizobacter sp., assembly GCA_036402415.1. Classification (GTDB taxonomy): domain Bacteria; phylum Pseudomonadota; class Gammaproteobacteria; order Burkholderiales; family Burkholderiaceae_C; genus Rhizobacter. The sequence continues at coordinate 9,936 of DASWSY010000398.1, forward strand.
CTGCCCGCGCACGGCTGCCTCAACATCCACGCGTCCTTGTTGCCCCGGTGGCGGGGTGCAGCGCCCATTCACCGCGCGATCGAGGCGGGCGACACCCGCACCGGCATCACCATCATGCAGATGGACGCCGGCCTGGACACCGGCGACATGCTGCGGGCCGAGGCGGTCGACATCGAGCCCGACGACACGACGGCGAGCCTGCACGACCGCCTGGCGGCGCTGGGCGGCAAGCTGATCGTCGAGGTGCTCGAAAGGGCTGGCCGAGGCGCCCTGACGCGCACCGTGCAACCGGCCGAGGGCGTGACCTACGCCCACAAGATCGAAAAAGCCGAAGCGGCGATCGACTGGGCCCTGCCCGCCGAGGTGATCGAGCGGCGCATCCGTGCCTTCGATCCTTTCCCCGGCGCGAGCGCCCGGCTCGGCGGCGAAACGCTGAAGCTGTGGCGCGCCCGGGTGGTGGCAGGCGCGGGCGAGCCGGGAGTGGTGTTGGCGGTCACTGACGAGCAACTCCTGGTGGCCTGTGGCACGAGGGCGCTTGCCGTCACGGAGCTTCAGCGCCCCGGCGGGAAACGCGTGGAAGCGCGCCAGTTCCTGCAAGGCCAGCCGCTGCACGCCGGCCAGCGTTTCGACCGCATCGCCGGTTGAACTTTGCGGCGCCAGCCGCACCTGAGGGGCTGGACGATCCCCTCTCTCTGGAGATTCACACATGTTCAATCTGTTGAAGACTGCGGTGCTGATGGCGGCCATCACGGCGCTGTTCATGGCCATCGGTGCGCTGGTGGGTGGGCGCGCCGGCATGATGTTCGCGCTGGTGCTGGCGCTGGGCATGAACTTCTTCAGCTACTGGTTCTCCGACAAGCTCGTGCTGCGCATGTACAACGCGCAGGAGGTCGACGAGTCCACCGCGCCTGCCTTCTACCGCATGGTGCGTGAGCTGGCCGAACGGGCGCAGCTTCCGATGCCGCGCGTCTACCTGATCCAGGAAAACGCGCCCAACGCCTTCGCCACCGGCCGCAACCCCGAGAACGCCGCCGTTGCCGCGACCACCGGCATCCTGCGTGTGCTGTCCGAGCGCGAGTTGCGCGGCGTGATGGCGCACGAACTCGCGCACGTGAAGCACCGTGACATCCTGATCAGCACCATCAGCGCGACCATGGCCGGTGCGATCTCGATGCTGGCCAACTTCGCCATGTTCTTCGGTGGCCGCGACAGCGAAGGCCGTCCGCACAACCCCATCGTCGGCCTGCTGGTGATGATCCTGGCCCCGCTGGCGGCGAGCCTCATCCAGATGGCGATCAGCCGCGCCCGCGAATTCGAGGCCGACCGTGGCGGAGCCGAGATTTCCGGCGACCCGGCAGCCCTCGCCA
>DASWSY010000399.1:0-3780 GCA_036402415.1 Rhizobacter sp.
GCCACAATCGCGCTTTCGCCGTCGCCGCCCCATTGCATGGCCCTCGACTTCCCTATCGTCTGCAAGACCTACCGCGGTGACCTGCGCCGCTCGCAGCGCCTGTTGGCGAGCATCGCCCCGCACAACCGCGACAAGCTGCCGGTGGTGCTGATCGTGCCCGACGACGACCTCGCCCTCTTCCGTAGTCAGTTACCCGCTGGAGCCTGTGAGTTCGTGAGCGACGAAGCCGTGGTGGCCGCGCATCCAAGGGCCGCTGCACACGACCTGCTGCGCCTTGCTGCCCGGCGTGGCCTTGTACCGGGCCAGCAGGCCGTGCCCGGCGGCCTTCGGGTGGGCGGCCACCACCGCTTCGTCGCTCACGAACTCGCAGGCCCCGGCAGGCAGCTGGCTGCGAAAGAGTGCCAGGTCGTCCTCCGGCACGATCAGCACCACCGGCAGCTGGTCGCGGTTGTGGGGTGCCAGGGTCGCCAGCAGCCGCTGCGCCCGGCGCAAATCTCCGCGGTAGGTCTTGCAGACGATGGGGAAGTCGAGGGCCATGCAGTCGAAGCGGCGACGGGCGAAGCGGCGATTGTGGCCGAGCGAGGCGGGCCGGGACGCGCCCCTAGAATCCCCGGCCAGTTTCCGCGAGCCCCATCGATGTCCTACCTCCTGCCTTCACGCCTGACCGTGGTTGCCCGATCCGGCGGCGTGCTGGAGCGATTCTGGGCCGCCTATGGCGCCGGTCCGCATGCGGTGCAGGAGCTGCCGTCCCGGTTGACGTCGATCGCCGCAGGCGCCTCGGCCGAGGCCGCAGTGCGCGAGGCGTTTGAGCAAGCCGAGGGGGTGACGCTGGTGCTGACCGACATCGAGGATGCCCAGCGCCTGGCCGTGCAGCTCAAGCTGCGCCGCCACCAGCCGAGCGTGGTCATGCGCTGGTGGGACGCACCCGCGAACCTCACGCCGACCTACCGCAACCGCCTGGTCTTCAACCGCTACACCGGCATCAATTTCATGACCAGCCGGGCCGATCTCGAGGCCAACGTGCGCCCGCCCCCGGGCGGCCTGGTGGTCGACAACCCGGTGCTGCTCGACCAGCCGGCGTTGCTTGGCGAAGACTCCTGGCACAAGACCATGCGCCACACGCTGCTGGCGCTCACGCAGCCCACACGCACCGACGTCTTCGGCTTCGAGAAGCGCAACCACGGCGCGATCAAGCTCACGCTCGCCACGCACTTCTACTGCAACCAGGACAACATCGACACGGTGACGAGCTGGCTGCGCGACTTCAGCGCGCTGCCCGCCGAGGTGCTCGACCAAGTCCAGTTCGTGATCGTCGACGACGGCTCGCCGCTGAAGTACGACATCCCCGACGTCGACCTGAACCTCACCTGGGTGCGCATCGACCAGGACATCCGCTGGAACCAGGCCGGCGCGCGCAATGCCGCGATGCTGCATGCGCGGGCGGAGAACGTGGTGATCACCGACGTGGACCACGCCTTCCCCGAGCACACGGTGCGCTGGCTGCTGGCCCACCCGATCAAGCGCCGCCGCTTCTACAAGTTCTGGCGCAAGATGCCCGATGGCTCGCTGATCAAGGGCCACCCCAACATCTTCTACCTTGCACGCTCGCGCTTCTTCCAGCTCTTCGGCACCGACGAGGAGTTCGCCGGGGCCTACGGTGCCGAGGACTACCGCTTCGTCAAGAACTTCAAGAACCACGGCACGATCCAGAGCCACCTGCCAAAGGATGTGTTCTGCATCGAGCGCCAGCTCGACCGCGAGAAGTCCTACCACTCGCTGGTGCGCGACCTGAGCTTCAACACCGGCGTCGACACCCGCAAGCGCCTGGAGATCGACCACTTCGGGGCCAACTACGGCCACAGCCGGCACAACTACAACTTCACGCAGACGGTGCTGCTCGACCGCATGCGCACGCCCACCCGCATGCCGCCGCTGGACCGCGGCTGGCGCGCACGCTGGGTGCTGCGGCAGTTCGCAAGCCTGATCTGCTCGCGGTAGGCGACAGCGCGGGGCTCAGGCCCGCGAGGGCGGGAAGGCCGACGAGATGCTGGAGATCTTGGCGACCTCGACGGCCGAGATGATCTCCTCGACGGCGTCCTGCGTGCTGACCGGCGGCACGGTGACGGTCGGCAGCCGGCCTGCCTGCCAGCGTTGCACCAGCTCGCGCAGGGCGGCGGCACCCGCGACGGTGTTGGTGGCGGGAGCGCACCAGCCCTGGTGGTCTCGCACCAGCCGGTCGAGCTGCGGGTTGAGGTGGGTGTAGGCCAGCACCGGCCGGCGCGCCCAGAAGTAGTCGTAGAGCTTCGACGGGATGTACTGCGCGCACTCGTCGCCCTCGCCGTGCATGAGCAGCAGCGCGTCGACCTGCTGCATGCGCTGCACCACACGTTCGCGGCCCGACAGGCCGGTGGCCGGGTCGTGCTCCAGGCGGCCCATGGCGCGCACAAGGTCGCCGAGGCCGTGCTGCTCGATCAGGCGCTGGGCCGGGCCGTCGATCGCGCCACCGTAGACCTCCAGGCGCAGCAGCGGGCGCCAGTCGGGCTCGTGGGACAGCAGATGGTTCAGCGCGCGGATGAAGGGCACGAGGCTGCGTGTGTCCGAGAGCGAGCCGAAGTGGCCGAGCACGCACACCGGGCCGGGCGTGTAGGTGGCCGGCCGCACCGGCGGTTCGGCACCCGGCAGCACGGTGATGCCGCGTTCGCGCAGCGCGGGGTGGCGCGCCGACGCGGCGGCGAGCGCCCCGTCGGTGAACCACCAGGCCAGGTCGGCGTGCCGGCAGATCAGGCCTTCGAGCCGCGCCTGGAAGCGTTCATCGCGGTTCGCCGGCTCCCGGCCGGGGAAGACCATGGGGTCGTGCACCTCGACGATCCACTTCGCCCCGCACCAGCGCTTGAGCCACCAGCCGGCGAGGTGGGCGGAGTAGGCGCCGCCGCTGGTGTAGACGAGGTCGATCTGGCGGCGGCGCAGCATCCACGCGCCGCGCACGAAGGCCGGCAGCGCCCACGACCACTGGTTGCGCAGGCCGATCAGCAGTTTCTCCAGCAGCATGAAGGGCGCCAGCAGCAGGCTGGCCAGCAGCGTGAGCACCCGGTAGGCGACGCCGCGGCCCAGGCGGCGCGCCAGCAGGTGCCGCAGGTCGAAACGCAGGGCCGCCGGGCCCCAGGGCAGCAGGCGGTGGTGTTCGAAGCGGGTGTCCTGCGCGCCGGTGATCGCGCTCAGCACGATGGGCTCGATGCCGGCCTCCACCAGGTAGGGCATCTTGTCGGTGACGGTGAGGCTGGCGGCCCGGCCGTCCATGTTGAAGGCGTGCGAAAGGATGAGCCAGCGCTGCTTGCGCACGCTCGTGTGCGGTGCCGTCACAGCTTGAACTGCAAGGCGTGCAGCCTGGCGAAGAGGCCGCCACGGTCGAGCAGCTCGCGGTGCGTGCCGAGCTCGACGAGCTTGCCCTGGTCGAGCACGGCCACACGGTCGGCTGCTTCGATGGTCGACAGGCGGTGCGCCACGACGATGGTGGTGCGGCCCACCATCAGCCGCTCCAGGGCCTGCTGCACCAGGTGCTCGCTCTCGCTGTCGAGCGCGGAGGTGGCTTCGTCGAGGATGAGCACCGGCGCGTCCTTGTAGATGGCGCGGGCGATGGCCAGGCGCTGGCGCTGGCCGCCCGAGAGCTGGTTGCCGTTGTGGCCGATGCGGGCGTCGAGACCCTCGGGCTGCTCGTTGACGAAGTCGAGCAGGTTGGCGGCGGCCAGGGCCTTGCGCACGCGCTCGCGGTCGAGGGTGTCG
>DASWSY010000400.1:0-3705 GCA_036402415.1 Rhizobacter sp.
GAGGTTGAAGCCCACCCAGAACACCGGCGCGAGCCAGGCGAGCCGGTCCGGCGTGACGAAACGCAGGTACAGCGGCCCGCTGTTGAGGAAGCCGTGCACCTGGAAGGCCAGGGCCGCGAGCACCGCGGCCGCGAGGAAGCCCGGGATGGCCGGCTGCCGTGCCGCCGGCGCCTCCGTCCCCTGGGCGGGTGCCCCCTCCTTCGTCAAGGCGCGCTCGGCCGCCACGATGCCGAAGCTCACGAGCGCGAGCGCCACGCTGGCGAGGAGGAAGGGCACGCGAGGGTCGACGTCGCGCAGGTGCAGCGTGAGGTACGGCGCGAAGGCATTTGCAAGGCCCAGGCCGAACACCGACAGCGCCACGAGCCATGGCACCTGGGGCCGGGCCGCGTGCCGGCCGACGAGCGTGAGCGGCGGTGCACGCAGCGCCGACGAGGTGATCGACCACAGCACCACCAGCGCCAGGAAGAGCGGCGCCGAGCCGCCGGGCGCCACGAGCGGCAGCGCGAGAAAGGCCGCGCAGGACAGCAGCGTCACCGCCACCACCCCCCGGCCGATGCGGCCGACGACCTTCGCCGCCCGGTCGCTGGCCACGCCGAAGGCATAGTCCGACAGCACGAAGACGAGCTGGTCCAGCATCAGGATCCAGATCACCGCCGACTTCGGGATGCCCACCTGTGCCGCAAGCTGCGGCAGGTAGGCCACGTAGACCGTCCAGCACAGCGCAAAGAAGAACTGGACGACACCGAGGTAGATCCCGACGCTCATGGGCGCAGCATAGCGGCCGGGCGTAGCATCGCCGCATGAACCTCATCTACGTTGCCGACCCCATGTGCTCCTGGTGCTATGGCTTCGCCAGGCCGATGGACGAACTGCTGGCCCAGCCCGGCGAACTCGCCCCGCTGCAGCTCGCCCTCGTGATGGGCGGCCTGCGCCCCTTCACCACGCAGCCCACGCCCCCCGAGCGCGCCGACGAACTCGCCGGCCACTGGAAGCACGTGGCCGAGGCGAGCGGCCAGCCCTTCGCCCAGGCGCCCCGCACCGCCCTGCACCAGCCCGGCTTCGTCTACGACACCGAGCCGGCCGCGCGCGCCGTGGTGACGGTGCGCACGCACTGGCCCAAGCTGGTGTGGCGCTACCTCAAGGCGGTGCAGCACGCCTTCTACGCAGAAGGCAAGAACGTGGTGCAGCCCGACGTCCTGGCCGACGTGGCCGAGTCGCTGGGCATCGCACGCGCCGACTTCGCCCGGGCGTTCGCATCCGACGAGATGCGCGAGGCGACGAAAGGCGACTTCGCCATCGCGCAGCAGTGGGGCATCCGCGGCTTCCCGGCGCTGATCGCCGAGCATGGCGACCACCTGCACCTGGTGGCGCAGGGCTTCATGCCCGCCGAGGCGCTGCGCGAACGCCTGACCGCCGCCGGCCAGGCCCACGACTGAGGCCCGTCAGCGCAGGACCAGGGTGACCACGCGCGGTGCCACCAGCCGGCCCACCCACTCCTCGGTGGGCAGGAAGGCGCCCAGCGCCAGGGTGATGCGCTTGCCCTTGAGGGCCGACAGGGGCACGCCCTTGTCGTCGACGCCCGCCTGGTCGCTGATGGCCGCCACGGCGCGGAACTCGCGCACGTGCTCGTGCCGGCCCTCGCGGATCTCGTGGAAGTCGGGCCGGTGCTCGTTGACGCTCAGGTGCATGTTGCCGCCCCAGGTGCTGTCGGGCTTCGCGTCAGCCGGGCGCGTGTCGTAGAGGAAGAGCTCGTACGACTCCTCCTTCGGTGGCGGCGAGAGCGCCCCGCTGCGCGTCGGGATGAAGATGCCGTTGCCACGCTCGAAGCGGCGCACCTCGTCGCCCAGGGCGGGCGAATACGACGCGGCGATCGACACGCCGTACTCGTGCGCCGGCGGCGGCAGCGTCAGCACCAGCTTGAACGGCGCCGCCTTCAGCACCACCTCGGCGCCGTCGACAAGGGGGATGCGCCGGCCGTCCTGTTCGAGGTGGGCGTCCCATCGGTAGCGGGGCGCCTTCAGCGCGGCGTCCATCATCAGCTGCTCGGCCCACGCGGCGAGTTCCTTGTCGCCCTTCACCAGGGCCATGTCCACCGGGGTGATGTGGCGGCCGATGCTGTCGCGCCCGCGGTCGTTGTGCGGCAGCATGCTGGCGCCTCGGTCGAGCAGGAGCTGCAGCAGCGAACGGTCGCCCGCCATCACCGCCGCCACCACCGGCGTCAGCTCCACGCCCGGCGCTCCGTCGGGCGACGCGCCGGCGTCGAGCAGCGTGCGCACGAGTTCCAGCCGCCTCGTGCGGATCGCCTCGTTGAGCGGCACGTCGCGCGCGGAGTCGTAGCGCGGGTCGTTCTGGCCCGGCTTGGCCCCCGCCGACAGCAGGAGCTGCACGGCCTGGGCGCCGAGCGCAGGGTCGTCCATCATCATCGCGAGCCTGAGCGGGCACCCCCAGAACGCACAACGGTTCGGGTCGGCACCGCGCGCGAGCAGGGCTTCGGCGGTGCTCACGCGGCTGCCGAGCAGGGCCTGGGTGAGCGGGGTCATGTGGTTGCCGTAGGCGACGTTGGGGTCGAGCTCGGCCGGCACCGCCTTCACCGCATCGGGAGTGAAGGCGAACCAGAACGCCGCCTGACTGCGGTGATCGGCCCGGGCGGCCAGCTCCGCCGGCGGCGGCAGCAGGCCCTGCGCCACCCAGCGCTGCGCGCGGGCATCGAAATCGGCCGCGTCGCGGGCCCGCTGCACCGGGCCGCGCTTCACCAGCTCGATCACCGCCCAGTGCACCGCCCCCGACCTGCGCACCCAGCGCACCGGCGGGCTGCGGCGCTTGGCCTCGAAGGTCTGCGCCAGCGGCACGCGCAGCGCCGGGTCGACGTCGGCCAGGCTGTCGGCCCGCAGGTCGTAGGCCTTGTAGCGCGTGCCCTCGCCCCACTTGGCCAGCCGGGCCATGCGCGCCTGCTGCTCGGTCTCGAAGACCGTCAGGCGGTATTCGAACGAGGCGCTGCCGGCGGTGTGCTGCCAGGCCGCGCCGAGCAGGTTGCGCTCCGCGTCCGTCCAGGCCGTCGGCTGCGCGCCCCCTGCGCCGGCCAGGCCGACCAGCATCGCCGCCACCGCGGCGGGAAACCAACCTCTTCCCCTCTTCATGCCACGGTCTCCCTCGCGCTGTCTTGTGTCTCGACGAGGCACTGGCCTTGCAGCCAGGCCTCGATGTGGCGCGGGTCGTTGACCACGCGCAGTTCGTCGTAGGCGGCCTGCGCTTGCGGGAAGCGCCGCCGCAGGTAGTTGAGCCATTGCTTGAGGCGGCCCGGACGGTGGCGCGGCACGACGTGGGCGCAGACCAGGTCCCAGAAGGCCTTGAGCAGCGGCTGCAGGTCCGCCCACGCGACCGGCGTGCGGCCCGGCGCGGCGATGGCCCACGCCAGCCCCGGGTCGCTGACCATGCCGCGCCCGAGCATCAGGTGCTCGCAACCCGACACCTCGCGGCAGCGGCGCGCATCGGCGGCGGTCCAGATCTCGCCGTTGGCCACCACCGGGATGCGCAGCGCCTCGCGCAGCTCGGGCAGGCGCTCCCAGTAGGCCGGCGGGCGGTAGCCGTCGGCGCGGGTGCGCGCGTGCACCACCAGCTCTTCGGCGCCGCCGTCCTGCAGCGCGAGCGCGCATTCGAGCGCGCGCGAGGCATCGTGGAAGCCGAGCCGCATCTTGGCCGACACCG
>DASWSY010000401.1:0-3057 GCA_036402415.1 Rhizobacter sp.
GTTACGGCGCAGTAAGCTGGCATCTGTTCCGGTCTGCCGGCGCGGGCCGCATGCATCATGGACACCGTGGACACGAACCTTTCTGCCGAACCTCTCTACCAGCGGCTGGCGCACCACTACCGCGGTGCCATCCGCGCCGGCACGCTCGCGCCCGGCGCGCGCATGCCCTCGGTGCGCTCGATGACGCGGCTGCACCAGGTGAGCCTGTCGACCGCGCTGCTCGCCTGCCGCAGCCTGGAAGACGAAGGCCTGCTCGAAGCCCGGCCGCGTTCGGGCTATTTCGTGCGGCTGCCACGGCGCTTGTCGATGCCGGCGCGCGAACCCGATGCGGCCGAGGCCGTGGATGCGGCGCGTTACGTCGGCATCCACGACCGGGTGTCCGCCTTCGTGGCGCAGGGCGAGCGCAGGGCGGTGAAGCACGACTTCGCGGCAGCCTACGCGGCGCCCGGGTCCTACCCCGGCGAGGCGCTGAAGAACGCCGCCATGCGCGCGCTGCGGCGCGACCCCGACCTGCTCGTCAAACCGGTGAATTCCGCAGGCGACCCCGGTCTTCGCGCCGTGCTCGCGCGCCGCGCGCTCGATGCCGGCATGCAGCTCACCGCGCACGACATCGTGATCACGCAAGGCTGCGTGGAGTCGCTCAATGTCGCGCTGCGCGCGGTGTGCCAGCCGGGCGACACGGTGGCGGTCGAGTCGCCCGCCTACTACGGCCTGCTGCAGGTCCTGGAAAGCCTGAGCCTGCGCGCGCTCGAGATTCCCACCAGCCCGAGCACGGGCCTGTCGATCGAGGCGCTGGAGCTCGCGCTGCAGACGCACGAGCGCATCCAGGCCGTGGTCGTGGTGCCCAATTTCCAGAACCCGCTCGGCTGCGTGATGCCCGATGCGCACAAGCAGCGCCTGGTGGAGCTGTGCAGCCGCTTCGAGCTGCCGATCATCGAAGACGACACCTATAGCGCCCTGTGCGACGACGGCGTGCCGCTCAAGGCGGTGAAGGCCTTCGACCGCGACGGCGGCGTGATCCACTGCGCCTCGCTGCGCAAGACGCTTGCGCCCGGCCTGCGCCTGGGCTGGGTGAGCGGCGGCCGCTGGCAGGCACGCATCCAGATGCTCAAGTACGCGCAGAGCCGTGCCAACGAAGCGCTCTCGCAGATCACCGCGGCCGAGTTCATCGCCAGCAGCGCCTACGACCGGCACCTCGCGCGCCTGCGCCGCCTCCTGAAGACGCAGCGCGAGCAGGTTGCCGAGTGCATCGGCGCGAGCTTTCCGGAAGGCACGCGCTTCAACGTGCCGGCCGGCAGCCTGCTGCTGTGGGTGCAGTTGCCGGAAGGGTGCGAAGCCCAGCGGGTGAGCGACGAGGCGCTGGAGCGCGGCATCCGCGTGGTGCCGGGGCCGCTGTTCTCGAACTCGAAGCGCTACGACAACTGCCTGCGCATCAGCAGCGGCTATGCCGTCACGGCCGAGGCGCAGCAGGGTTTGCGCGAACTGGGCCGCATCGCCGCCGGCCTCGTCAGCGGGCGGCGTTGATGCGCGCCTGGAGCGCGGCCCAGCCTTCGGTGCCCAGCGCTTCCATCGTCTCGATGTTGGCTTCGTAGATCGCGTCCGCCTCGGGGAAGGCCGCGACGGCACGGTCGACGCTCGCCTCGCGCAGCAGGTGCAGCGTGGGGTAGGGCGCACGGTTGGTGGCGTTGCCGATGTCGTCGGGCTCGGTGCCGGCGAACTGGAATGCGGGGTGGAAGCTCGCGATCTGCAGCACGCCCTCGTGCCCGGCCGCGGCCAGCGCGTCTTCGGCGAGGCCGAGGAAATCGTTGAAGTCGTGGAAGTCGCTCAGCACCTGCGGGTGGATCAGGAGCGTGGTGTCGACCTGCGCCGGGTCGGTGTCGACCAGCGCCTGCATCTCCTCGATCAGCTGGGCGAGCAGCGCTTCGGGCTCCGTGGCCTCGCTCACCACGTAGCGCACCTGGCCCTTGGTGTGCACCGCTTTCGCGAAGGGGCAGAGGTTGAGGCCGATCACCGCGTGCTCGAGCCAGGCACGGGTGTGGGCGATGACAGTGGGGGCGTGGGGTGTCTTCACGGTGGGCCGTGATGATGACAGGTCGTGGGGACGAGGCGGCCGCATGCCCTGGCTCGCACGCCGCCACCGGTGCTCGCACAGAATTCGTGCATGACCATCCGGCGCCGCCTCCTGATCCTGATCCTTGCCCTTCTGCTGCCCTTGCTCGTCGCCATGCTGGCCGGTGTGCGGTTCCTGTACGAAGGCCAGCGCCTGGCTCTGGAGCGCGGGGTGCATGAGGCGGTGCGGGCCCTCACGATGGTGGTCGAGCGCGACATCGCCCAGACCGAAACGCTGCTCAACGTGCTGGCGACGACGCAGTCGTTGCAGAGCGGCGACTTGAGAAGCTTCCATGAGTACGCCAGGGAGTTCGCGACCGGCTGGGACACCACCATCGTCTTCACCGACCTGAACGGCCAGCAGCTGGTCAACACGCGCCAGCCCTTCGGCGCGCCGCTGCCCCGCACCAACCCGGAGCTGTGGCGGCTGAGGCAGGCGGTGGGCGCCGATGCCGCCGTGACCTCGGACCTCTATTTCGCGCCCATCGGCAAGCGCTGGAGCTTTGCGGTCCAGGTTCCGGTCAAGGACAACGGCCAGGTGGTGGGCTACCTCGCCATGGGCGGCTTCGCGGATCGGCTGCAGACGGTGTTCGAGCGACAGTCTCTGCCCGCAACCTGGCTGGGCTCGCTCGTGGACCGCAACTACCGCGTCGTCGCGCGTTCGCGACGGCCGGAAGAGTGGGTCGGCAAGTTGTCGCTCCCGGAGCACGTCCGCGGCCTGAGCGAAAGGCCGTCCGGGCAATTCAAGGCCAACACCCTCGATGGCAGGCCGGTGGTCGCCATCTACCACCGGTCTCCGCAGCTCGGCTGGACCTTCATCGTCAGCGTGCCCCGGGAAGAGATCGCCAGCGAGGCGCGCGAGGCGACGATGGTGCTGGCGGCGCTTTCGCTGGTGCTCGTCGGCCTGGGTGTGCTCGCGACGGTGCTGGTCGCGCGCGGCATCGTGCA
>DASWSY010000402.1:0-3752 GCA_036402415.1 Rhizobacter sp.
ATCACCGACAGCCCGAGCATCCGCGACGTGATCCTCTTCCCGTCGCTGCGCAAGGAAGGCTGACACCATGACGGCGCCGCGGCTCGACTCCTTGCAGGACATCGAAGCCGCGGTGTGGCGCGAGCTGGCGGCGTGCGTGCACGACAAGACGCACCCCTGGCGTACGCCGGTGCTGGCCACGACCGATGGCGAAGTGGGCGACGCCCGCGTCGTCGTCGTCCGAGAAGTGGCACCCGAACAGAAGCGGCTCCTCATCTACACCGACCGCCGCAGCGGCAAGGCCGCGCAGCTGGCGTCCTACCCGCTGGGCACGCTCGTGATGTGGTCGCCGGTGCTCGGATGGCAGCTTCGCTGCCGGGTGGCGCTGAGCCTGGACACCTCCGGTCTCGCCGTGACCTCGCGCTGGGCGCAGGTCAAGCTGTCGCCGGCCGCACAGGACTACATGTCACCGCTCCCGCCCGGGGCCGAACTCGACGACGACACGCTCTCGCCCCGCCCGGATCCGCTGGCGCTGGGGCATTTCGCGGTGGTGGATGCACAGGTCAAGTCGCTCGACTGGCTGGAGCTCCATCCGGACGGGCACCGGAGGGCCCGCTTCGGACAGGACGGCGCCCGCTGGCTTCAGCCCTGAGTGGCTGGCGGCTATTCCTCGGTGACGACCTCGGTCACCGGTTTTTCGGTGCCGCTCATCACCCCGAAGATGTGGGCGTATACATACACGTTGATGTAGAGCAGCACGAAGACCAGTCCGATGCGGAAGATCCTGACCCCGAGACGCTTCCAATCGCTGTTGTCGACCGCGAGGTGAATGCCGTAGCAGACCGCACTGAACGTGAACAACAGACCGGCGATGCCGGCCATGATCCAGCCAAAGATAACCATGCGAGTGGGGGGTTGACGAAGGCTGAACCATACCATCGACCGATGGCGGTCCAGGACGGGGGCACCCCCTAACTTCGCAGGGACGGTATGGCGCCCTGCCCGGCGGCCGTCAGGCGGTCACCAGGCGGGGGCGAGTTCGGCCAGGCCGGCGGGGGCCTGGCGCTCGTCTTCGAAGGTGACGATCTCGTAGGCCGAGGCATCGGCCAGCACCGCGCGCAGCAGCTTGTTGTTGAGCGCGTGGCCCGACTTGTAGCCGGTGTAGGCGGCGATCAGCGGGTGGCCGAGCACGTGCATGTCGCCGATGGCGTCGAGGATCTTGTGCTTCACGAACTCGTCGTCGTAGCGCAGGCCTTCGCTGTTGAGCACGCGGTAGTCGTCGACCACGATCACGTTGTCCATGCTGCCGCCCAGGCCCAGGCCCCGGGCCCGCATCATCTCCACGTCCTTCGTGAAGCCGAAGGTGCGGGCACGGGCGATGTCGCGCTTGTACTGGCCGGAGCCCATGTCGAAGGTGAACTGCTGGCCGGTCTGGTCGACCGCCGGGTGCTTGAACTCGATCTCGAAGGTGAGCTTGTAGCCGTCGTAGGGGTCGAGCCGCGCCCACTTGAGCGTGTGGCCCTCGCCTTCGCGCACTTCCACCGGCTTCTTGATGCGCAGGAAGCGCTTGGGCGCCTTCTGCACCTCGATGCCGGCGCTTTGCAGCAGGAAGACGAACGAGGCGGCCGACCCGTCGAGGATGGGCACCTCTTCGTTGGTGATGTCGACCACCAGGTTGTCGAGCCCGAGGCCCGCGCAGGCCGACAGCAGGTGCTCGATGGTGTTGACCTTGGGCGCACCCGGGTCGCCGCCCGGCGAGATGGTGGTGGCCATGCGCGTGTCGCACACCGCGTCGACCTTCACCGGGATGTCGACCGGCGACGGCAGGTCGACCCGGCGGAAGAGGATGCCGGAATCGGCCGCGGCCGGCCGCAGCGTCAGCTCGACCCGCTGGCCACCATGCACCCCCACGCCGACGGCGCGGGTGATGGACTTGAGAGTGCGTTGGGCGAGCATGGCCATGATTTTAGGTGGCCTGGGTTTTCCCCAGGCTTGAGGATGCCTACCGCAGCGATAGCAGAAGCGGCGCCTGCAAGATCCAGCCACCCCGGAGGAACCGGCTTTGCCGGGCCTCACGGGGGCGCCCCTTGGGGGCAGGAGCGAAGCGACTGGGGGGCTCTATCAGTCCGCTTGCTTGCGGAGAAAAGCCGGGATTTCGATCTCGTCCATCCCGTTCGAGGCCAACGCGTCCACCTTCGCCGCCGCCGTACGGCCGTTGCGCCAAACGCTCGGCACCGTCATGTTGGCGTAGTCGTGGGCCGCAGGGCCTGCATGCACCGGCTGGGTCAGCACCGGGATGTTGTCGGTGCCGGTGCGCTGCGCGACCGTGGTGTGCACGACCGTCATCGGCGCCTGCTGCTGGCGCTTGGCGGGCGACAGGCCGGTGGCGATCACCGTCACGCGGAGCTGGTCGCCCAGGCTTTCGTCGTAGGCGGTGCCGTAGATCACGTGCGCATCGTCCGCGGCGTAGCGGCGGATGGTGTTCATCGCATTGCGGCTTTCCGACAGCTTGAAGGTGCTGCGGCCGGCGGCAATCAGCACCAGCACGCCACGTGCGCCCGAGAGGTCGATGCCTTCGAGCAGCGGGCAGGCCACGGCCGATTCGGCGGCCTTGGTCGCACGGTCGGGGCCGCTCGCGATGGCGGTGCCCATCATCGCCTTGCCGGGCTCGCTCATCACCGTCTTCACGTCTTCGAAGTCGACGTTGACGAGGCCCGGCACGTGGATGATGTCGCTGATGCCGCCCACGGCGTTCTTCAGCACGTCGTTGGCGTGCGCGAAGGCCTGGTCCTGCGTCACGTCGTCGCCCAGCACGTCGAGCAGCTTGTCGTTGAGGATGACGATCAGCGAGTCGACGTTGGCTTCGAGCTCGGCCACGCCGGCGTCGGCCGCCTTCATGCGGCGACCGCCTTCGAAGTCGAAGGGCTTGGTCACCACGCCCACCGTCAGGATGCCCATCTCCTTCGCCACGCGTGCGATCACGGGGGCCGCACCGGTGCCGGTGCCGCCGCCCATGCCGGCGGTGATGAAGAGCATGTTGCTGCCCTTGATGGCGTCGCGGATGCGGTCCACAGCCTCTTCGGCGGCGGCGCGGCCGGCCTCCGGCTTGGCGCCGGCGCCCAGGCCCGTGCTGCCGAGCTGGATGAGGTGGTGCGCGCTCGAGCGGTTGAGCGCCTGCGCGTCGGTGTTGGCGCAGACGAACTCCACGCCTTGCACGCCTTGCGCAATCATGTGGTCGACCGCGTTACCGCCGCCGCCGCCCACGCCGATCACCTTGATCTGGGTGCCCAGGTCGAACTCTTCGATCATTTCGATTGCCATGTCTGACTCCAATTCTTTGCAGTTGCCGTGTGTGTTGAAAAACTCGTCTTCTCTTGCTGTGCCGCGGTGTTCGGTCCCGCGGTCTGGGGTGGCCAGGCGCCGGGTGGGTCGTGGCCCAGGTGGTGCGCCCGCTGGAGACGATCGTTGAGCTGGGGTTGGCGATTCATGTGGACTCCCTGTTTGTCTAGAAATTGCCGAGGAACCAGTCTTTGGCCCGGCCGAATAAGGTCTTGACGGAACCGGCCTGCTGCGCGGCCTTGATGCCGCGCGCACGGCCGAGGCGTGCTTCTTCCAGGAGGCCCATCACCGTCGCGGAGCGCGGGTTGGCCACCATGTCGTGCAGCGAGCCGTGGTAGGTGGGGATGCCCTTGCGCACCGGCTTCAGGAAGATGTCCTCCCCCAGCTCCACCATGCCCGGCATCACCGCCGCGCCACCGGTCAGCACGATGCCG
>DASWSY010000403.1:0-10462 GCA_036402415.1 Rhizobacter sp.
GTCGCGAGCATCGACCACCTGGGCCCTTTTGCGCGCACCGCCGAAGACCTCGCGGCCACCTACGACGCGCTGCAGGGCCCCGACCCCGAAGACCCCGGCTGCCACGCCACGCGCATCCAGCCCACCGTGTGGCAGCTCGGCGCCAGCCTCTCCGGCCTGCGCATCGGCGTGCTGGGCGGCTACTTCGACGAGCACGCGAGCCCCACCGCGCGCAAGGCGGTCGCCATCGCCGCCGAGGTGCTGCACGCCACGCCGGGCGTGGTCTGGCCCGATGCGGCGCTGGCGCGCGCCGCCGCGTTCATCACCACCGCCAGCGAAGGGGGCTCGCTGCACCTGCCGCTGCTGCGCGAGCGCGCGGCCGAGTTCGAGCCGCTGTCGGTCGACCGTTTCATCGCGGGCGCGCTGCAGCCGGTCGACTGGTACCTGCGCGCGCAGCGCTTCCGCCGCGCCTACCGTGACAAGGTGGGCGCGCTCTTCCGTGAGTGGGACGTGCTGATCGCCCCCGCCACGCCGGTGCAGGCCACGCCGGTGGGCGCCGAGACCTTCGATCTCAACGGCCAGCCGGTGCCGGCCCGCCCGTCGATGGGGCTGCTCACGCAGCCGATCTCGTTCGCCGGCTGCCCGGTGGTCGCGGCGCCGCTGTGGCCCGAGGGACGCCACGCGCTGCCGCTGGGCGTGCAGGTGATCACGGCGCCCTGGCGCGAAGACCTCGCGCTGCGCGTGGGCCGGGCGCTTGAAGCGAGCGGCGCCGCGTGTTCGCCGGTGGCCGGGATATGACAGCCCCTCGGTCGTCGGGTACGCCGACCGATCCCCCGAGGGGATTGCGAGTCGGCTTGGGAGCGGCCCGGCGCTCGGCACGCGCTCACCGCTGACCGCAGAGACGGAGACCAGATGGACATCAACCAACCCGAAGTCCTCGCCGAAGTCACCGCTGCCTTCCAGCGCTACGAAGACGCGCTGGTGAACAACAAGGTCGAGGTGCTGGACGAGCTCTTCTGGAACAGCCCGCACACGCTGCGCTACGGTGCGACGGAAAACCTCTACGGCCACGACGAGATCGCCGCCTTTCGCGCCGCGCGGCCGTCCACGGGCCTGGCCCGCACGCTGCTGCGCACCGTCATCACCACCTACGGCGACAGCTTCGCCACCGCCAACGTCGAGTTCCAGCGCACCGGGGCGGCCAAGACTGGCCGACAGAGCCAGACCTGGATGAAGACCCCGGAAGGCTGGCGCGTGGTGGCCGCGCATGTAAGCTTGCTCGGATGAAAGCCCCGGCCGCCACGAAGACCGCAAGCGCCAAGGAGCCGCCGGCCAACCCGCGCGACCTCACCCGCTCCGAGATCGCCTACCGCCGCCTCAAGGCTGCCATCTTCGACTTCGTGCTGCTGCCCGGCGACGGCTTCACCGAGAGCGACATGGCCGAGCGCCTGGGCATGTCGCGCACCCCGGTGCGCGAGGCGCTTTTCCGGCTGGAACTCGAAGGTTATGTGAAGGTCGCCTTCCGCAGCGGCTGGAGCGTGGCCCCGTTCGACTTCCGCAAGCTCGAAGAGCTGTACGACCTGCGCGTGATGATCGAGTGCGCCGCCGTCGACCGCCTCTGCACCCAGGACCCGATGCCCGACCTCGGCCTGCTCAAGGCCATCTGGCTGGTGCCGGAAAAGGACCGCAAGGCCGACACCACCGAGGTGGCCACACTCGACGAGGCCTTCCACACCACGCTGGTCAGCGCCGCCGGCAACCTGCAGATGGCGCGCGTGCATGCCGAGGTGACCGACGGCATCCGCATCGTGCGCCGGCTCGACTTCACCCAGCCACCGCGCATCGCCGCCACCTACGACGAGCACGCGAAGATCCTGCGCGCCATCCTCGCGCGCCGTGCCGACCCGGCCAAGCTGATGCTGCGCACCCACATCGAGGCCAGCAAGGCCGAGGTGCGCAAGATCACCATCCACAAGCTGCACAGCGCCCGGCCCGCCTCCAGCGATTTGTAGGCCGCGGCCACCCCCGCGCAGCGAGCGGGTTGTTGTGTGAATTCCGTCGCGCTTTTCAGCCCCCTCGGGGCCGGGACCCCTGTGCTTCTGACAGGTCAACGCGTGCAGCACTGCCGCTATGCTTCCGCCTTCCCCGCGGGCCCGGCTGCGGCCCTTCTCGCACAAGAACCCATGATCTCCGTCGCTCGGAACGCTGCCATCGCCTTGCTCTGCGTGCTGTCAGGCACCGCGCTGCAGCCCGCCCTCGCCGCCGGCCCGCACGCCACCGCGACCATCGTCGATGGCGAGGCCCTGCTGGTGCGCGGCGCCACGCGCCATGCCCTGGCCGAGGGCGTGCGCCTGGCCAAGGACGACATCGTCGAGACGACGGCCAAGGCCCGCTTCATGCGCATCGAGTTCGGCGACGGCGTGATCGTCGACGTCGGCCCCGAATCGAAGCTGCTGCTCGCGCCGCGCTTCAGCGGTGATCGCGGCAAGCTCGCGTCGCGGCTGCACCTGCTGCGCGGCACCGTCAAGCTCACCGTGCCCGCCACGCTCTCCCCCGCTTTCGGCAGCTTCACCCTGCCCGGCGTCGACGTGACGGGTGTCGCCCGCAGCGCCGTCTTCCTGTCGCAGCCGCCCGAGCTGCAGGTGTTCGCCGAGTCGGGCGAGGTCGCGCTGCAGGAGCGCCGCGCGGGCAAGGTGGGCGCCAAGGCGGTGGTGAAGAACAGCGAGTTCTACAGCCGCGGCGCTGACGGCAAGGCGAGCACCGCCGCCCGGCCCACCGGCCTCTTCATCCAGAAGCTGCCGCGTGCCTTCCTCGACACGCTGCCGCCCCGCGCCGCCACCTTCGCGAGCCGCGACGTGGCGCCCAAGCCGCTCGGCGACATCGGCTATGCCGAGGCCGAGCCCTGGGTCGACGCGGAAGGCCTGCGCGCCTACTTCGTCACCCGCTGGCGGCCGCTGGCGCAGAACCCGGCCTTCCGCGAAGGCCTCGCAGCCAGCATGGCCAATCACCCCGAATGGGACCGGGTGCTCTTCCCCGAGAAGTATTTGCCCAAGCCCGCCCCGGCCAGCGCTCCGGCCTACGGGAAATAGACACCCGCCGCATCCGCCACCGGCCCGGCCCACGTAAGTCGCACAAGACCACCGATTCTTCGAAAGACCTCCATGAAGCTGCTCGTCAAGTTCAACCTCGTGTTCCTGCTGGTCTTCGCGATCGGGCTGGGGGCGTCGGGATACATCGCCCGCAAGCTGCTCCAGCAAGGTGCGCAGGACGAAGTGCTGGACCGCGCACGCCTGCTGATGGAAAGCGCGATGGCCGTCAGCACCTACACCGCCACGCAGGTGGCGCCGCTGCTGCAGACGCAGATGACCTACACCTTCCTGCCGCAGTCGGTGCCGGCGTATTCGTCGTCGGAAGTGCTCAACGCGCTGCGCAAGAACCACCCCGAATACGCCTACAAGCCGGCGATGCTCAACCCGACCAACCCGCGCGACCGCGCGCAGGACTGGGAGGAAGACGTGATCCAGCAGTTCAAGCGCTCGCCCGACACCACCGAATTCATCGGCCAGCGCGACACACCCTCGGGTCTCGTCACCTACATCGCGCGACCGATCAAGCTCAGCAACCCCGACTGCCTGCGCTGCCACAGCACGGTGGAGGCGGCACCCAAGCCGCTGGTCGAGAAGTACGGCCCGGCCAACGGCTTCGGCTGGAACCTCAACGAGGTGCTCGGCGCGCAGGTGGTGTCGGTGCCGATGTCGGTGCCGCTGGAGCGTGCAGACCGCAACTTCACCGTCGTGATGGGTCTTCTGACCGGCGTCTTCCTGCTGATCGGCCTGGCCCTCAACCTGATGCTGTGGCAGCTCGTCATCCGCCCGGTGAGCAAGCTCTCGCAGCTCTCCGACCGCGTGAGCCTGGGCGAGCTCGACGCGCCCGAGTTCAACGTCAAGTCCAAGGACGAGATCGGCACTTTGGCGGAATCGTTCACGCGCATGCGCAAGAGCATGGTCCATGCGATGAAGATGCTCGACAGCTGACGCTGACAATCGTTCGATGTCCCATCCCGCACAGCTTGGCAAGTACCCCATCACGGGCGTCCTCGGCAAGGGCGCGATGGGTGTCGTCTACAAGGCCTTCGACCCGGTCATCAACCGGCCGGTGGCCATCAAGACGATCCACAAGGCGCTGATCGGGCAGGACCTCTCGGGCTCGTCGACCACCGCCCGCTTCAAGAACGAGGCCCGTGCGGTGGGGCGCATGTCGCACCCGGGCATCGTCGCGATCTACGAGTACGGCGAAGACGCCGAGACCGCCTACATCGCGATGGAGTACGTGGAGGGCCGCACGCTCTCGCAGATCCTGCACGGCACGCCGCGGCCGCCCGAGTGCGACATCCTGACGCTGATGGACCAGCTTCTCGCCGCCCTCGACTGCGCCCACAAGCACGGCGTGTGGCACCGCGACATCAAGCCGGCCAACCTGCTCGTCACCAACAGCGGGCAACTCAAGGTCACCGACTTCGGCATCGCGCGCATCGAGTCGGTGGTGCTGACGCAGATCACGTCCACCATTGGCACGCCGGGCTACATGGCGCCCGAGCAGTACATCGGCGAGCACGTCGACCACCGGGTCGACGTCTTCGCCGCAGGCGCCATCCTCTACGGCATGCTGGCTGGCCACCCGCCGTTCCAGGGCTCGGCCGAGTCGGTCATGTACAAGGTGGTCAACGAGCACCCCATGCTGCCCAGCAAGCTGCCCGACTCCGGGCGGCCCGACTTCTACGACCCGATCGTCGCCAAGGCCCTGGCCAAGAAGCCGCAGGACCGCTACCAGAGCGTGGCCGAATTCCGTGCCGCGCTCGCCCGGCGCGACCTCTCGGCCGAGCCCGACAGTGGCGAGACGACGGTGATCGTGGTCCGCGAAGACTCGCCGCCCGCGCCGCCCGTGGGCGTGCTGGAGCCCCCGAGCGGCGTGCCGCGCTCGGCCGCCACCACCATCCCGGGTTGGGACCCGGCCACGCTGCACCAGGTGGAACTGGCGCTGGCCTCCTTCGTCGGCCCCATGGCCAAGGTGATCGTGCGCAAGGCCGCGCGCGACCACCACGACATCAACGCCCTGAAGACCAGCCTGTGCGACCAGCTCGGCAACGAGCAAGACCGCCAGCGCTTCATGGCCAAGTTCGCGGCACTCACCTCGCCGGGCGCCGTGAGCGGCAGCTCGAAGATCACCGGCGCCGCCACACGTGCGCCCGCGCAGCCCGGCACCCACACCTCGAACGGCTCGGCCGTCGGTGGCGCGGCCATCACGCCCGACACGCTGGCCCACGCCACGCGCGTGCTCACCAGCAGCATCGGCCCGATCGCCAGCATCGTGGTGAAGAAGAGCGCCGCCAAGGCGCAGACGCAGGAGCAGCTCTACCTGCTGCTGGGCGAACAGGTGAACGCCGGCGCCGAGCGCGACAAGCTGCTGGCCGCCCTGCGCAAGCCGGCACGCTGAGCTGCGCCGCGCCGGGCGCGCGGCACCGTCTCGCACCTCCGGGGAACGCCGATTGCCGCGTCAGGCCACCCTGGCGCCACTACCCCGAGGAGACTTCCATGCCGTTCATCCGACATGCACTGGCCGCAGCCGCACTGCTCGGCCTGGTGGCCATGCCCGCGCGAGCGGTGCTGATCACCTTCGACGACCTGCCGCCGCCTGCCGACCCGGGCCAGCTCGCCGGCACCCCGGTCACCGACGAGTACGCCTCGCTGGGCCTGATCGTCAACGAAGGCTACCTGGCGGGCTCGGGCGTGCCCGGCTCCGACCAGTCGCTGTACGGTGCGCCCTATCTGAGCCTGAGCTTCATCGGCGGCACGCTGCCCACCTACGTGAGCCTCTACGTCAGCGCACCCAACCAGGACCAGGTCTCGGTCGACGCCACCGGCCCCGGCGGCTGGGCAAGCACCGTCGTCACCGATGGCGCCGGCTGGCCGACGTCCACACCCTACCGGCCGAACCAGTACGTGTCGTTCCATGCCGCCAGCGGCATCTCGAACCTCGACCTGACCGCGTTCTATTTCCTGCGCACCGGCCCGTCGATCGACAACCTCTACTTCGGCAACGTGGCGCCCGTCCCGGAGCCGGCACCGCTGGCCCTGGCCGCGGCCGGCGTCTTCGCGCTGTGGGCCGTACGGCGCCGCCACACGCGCCGCGCGCGTGGGGCTGGCCCGGGCTGACGAGGGTCTTCAAGCCCCTGCGAAGAGATTCTTCACCCCGTGCGGCGCGCTGCGCCAGTATTGCGGCGGCGCGCTGACCTGGGCGCCGAGCGCCGCGGCCGCGTGCCAGGGCCAGCGCGGGTTGTAGAGCATGGCGCGTGCAAGCGCGACCGCATCGGCCTGGCCTTGCGCAAGGATGGCCTCGGCCTGCGCGGGCTCGGTGATGAGGCCCACCGCCATGGTCGGCATGCCCACCTCGTCCTTCAGCCGCTGCGCGAGCGGCACCTGGTAGCCCGGGCCGAGCCGGATCGCCTGCTTCGCCGACAGGCCACCGCTGCTCACGTCGATGGCCGCGCACCCACGGGCCTTTAGCGCCTTCGCAAAGGCGATGGTGTCGTCCACCGTCCAGCCGCCGTCGACCCAATCGGTGGCCGACACCCGCACCCACACCGCCTTGTCGGCCGGGAAGGCAGCACGCACCGCGTCGAACACTTCGAGCGGGAAACGCATGCGGTTCTCCAGGCTGCCGCCATACGCGTCGGTGCGCTGGTTGGCCAGCGGCGAGAGGAACTGGTGCAGCAGGTAGCCGTGGGCCGAGTGCACCTCCACGCCGTCGAGGCCGAGGCGCGCGGCACGGCGCGCGGCTTCGGCGAAGTCTTCGCGGATGCGGCCCATCTCGTCCAGGCTCAGCGCACGAGGCGCGTCGTAGTGTTCAAGGAAGGGCAGCGGCGAGGGCGCCACCGTCTTCCAGCCCTCCGGCTGACCGGGGGCGATCTGGGCGCCGCCTTTCCAGGGCGCGAGCGTCGACGCCTTGCGGCCGGCGTGCGCGAGCTGGATCGCGATCGGCATCGTCGAATACCGGCGCGTGGCGTCGAGCACGCGCGCGAGCGCCGCTTCGTTCGCATCGGAGTACAGGCCCAGGTCCTGCGGCGAGATGCGGCCTTCGGGCGACACCGCCGTCGCCTCCAGGATCAAGAGGCCCGCGCCCGACATCGCCAGGTGGCCGAGGTGCATGGTGTGCCAGTCGGTGGCGCTGCCGTCGATGGCGGAGTACTGGCACATCGGCGCGATGACGATGCGGTTGGGCAGGCGCAGCGGGCCGATCTGCCAGGGCTGGAAGAGGCGGGGAGAGGGAGTCGACATGGCGTGGTGCGTGGGGAATGGATGGGGATGCGTGACGAATTGGGCCATCGTTCAAGAGGCCGTGGGGGACTGGGGCTTCGGCGGTGGGAGCAGGGTCTCGAGCTCGAGCGCAGCGGCCATGGCCCGGTAGCCGGCATCGTTGGGGTGCAGGTGGTCGCCCGAGTCGTAGGCCGGGTTCAGCCGTGAAAGGCGAGCCGGGTCGCGCAGCACGCGGTCCATGTCGACGACGGCGTCGAAGCTGCCGCTCTCGCGGATCCACCGGTTCACAGCCTGGCGCAGGCGCTCCTTCTCGGGGCTGTGGTGGCCTTCCAGCGGCGTGCCTTCCAGCGCACGCTCGAACGGCGGCAGCGTGGCGGCGATCAGCCGCACGTTGTGGGCGCGGGCCAGCTCGGCGAGCGCGCGGTAGCCCTGGGTGAAGTCGTCCAGTCGCATCGCCGGCTCGTGCGGCGAGAAGGGGCCGCCGGGCCAGCCGATGTCGTTGGTGCCCAGGAGCACGACGACCGTGCGCACGCCGGGGCGCGACAGCACGTCGCGGCCGATGCGGGCCAACGCGCTGCGGCCCATGCCGTCGCGCAGCAGGCGCGCACCCGAGATGCCGGCGTTGAGCACCGCCACGCCACGTGGGGCGAGCCGCTCCGCCAGCGCATCGGGCCAGCGTGTGTCGGCGTCGGGCGTGGCGCCGTTGCCGTCGGTGATCGAGTCGCCCAGCGCGACCACCGTCACCGGCGGCTGCGGGCCGTCGACCATCACGCCGGCGAGGAAGACGCGGGTGCTCAGCGTGGCGGCATCGCGCGGTAGCACCGCCGCCGACGTGTGGTCGCCGTGCACGAGGTAGGCCGTCTGCCGCGCATCGAAATGGAAGCCGGCCGGCGCGGTGGGCTGCGGCAGGTAGATCGACACCGCCACGCGTGCAAGCGCTGGCAGGGCGAGATCGACCGGGTCGCTCACCACGCGGGCGCCCGGCGGAATGCGCACGCTGGCCTGGCCGCCGAAGCGCAGCGCACGCTCGCTGCCGGCCACCACCGACGAGCCCTCCGCATGGCGTGCCACATGGCCCGCACCGATGACGAGGGGCGCCTCGCCGTCTTCGTTGCTGAGGACGACACGCATACGCGCGCCGCCGACGCTCACGCGGGCCACCTGGCGCAGCGTCTGCTTCTCGAAGCGTGCGGGCACGCCGAGCGGCAGCACGAAATCGGCCGACCACAGTGGCTGCGGGCTGGCCATCCAGCTGTCGTGCCAGAAGGTCGGGGCTTGCGCCACGGTGCTTGCACTGGCGGCGAGGGCGATGAGGCCGGCCAGCAGGCGGCGGCGGTGGGTGTTCAGGATGGAAGTCATGGCAGCACTGTCTCGAATTCCAACTGAGATGAGAAGCCGCCAGAATGGCATCCACCCCATTCCGGAATCGAATGACATGGACACGCTCCGCGCCCTGGCCGCCTTCGTGCACAGCGTCGAACTCGGCAGCCTGTCGAGTGCCGCCCGTGCGCTCGACACGACGCAACCGACGGTCAGCAAGCTCGTCGCCGGCCTCGAACGTTCGCTCGGCGTGCGCCTGATGCGCCGCAGCGCCACGCGGCTCACGCTCACCGACGAGGGCCAGCGCTTCCACGAGCGCGCGCGGCGCATGCTGGAGGAGTACGACGAGGCCGTGGCCGACGCACGGGCGCAGTCGCAGACGCCGCGCGGCCTGCTGCGCGTGAGTGCTCCGGCCGCGCTCGGCCAGGCCAAGCTCAACGGCTGGATGCTGGATTTCCTGGCGCGGCACCCCGACATCGAGATGGACCTGCTGCTCGAAGACCGGTTCGTCGACCTGCTCGAAGAACGCATCGATGTCTCGCTGAGGCTGAGCGGGCCCCTGCCGCCTCATCTCGTGGCGCGTGCGGTCGGCCGCTGGCCGCGGCTGCTGGTGGCCTCACCCGACTACCTGGCCGCGCATGGCAAGCCGCGACGGCCCGGTGACCTGGCCGCGCACAACTACCTGCGGTACTCCAGCGGCGGCGACGACACGCTGGTGCTCGACGGCCCCGACGGGCCGGTGCGGGTCGAGCTCGCCAGCCGCTACCGCGTGAGCAATGCCATGGCGCTGCTCGAGAGCGTGCAGCAGGGCGCCGGAATTGCCCTCGCGCCCTCGTGGAGCGTGGCCGAGGCCTTGAAGCGCGGCGAGCTGGTGCGGGTGCTGCCGCGTCACACCGGCCCGGCGCAGGTGGCGCATCTGCTGTATGCGCCGCGCCGCCACCAGCCGCTTCGGGTGCGGGTGCTGGTGGACTTCCTCAGTGAGCGGCTCGCGTCGCTTCCGGGCGGCGAGAAGTCGCCGCGCTGAGGCCCACGCTCAGCGGTAGTTCGCCGGGAAGAGCTGGCGCTCCACCGACTCGATCAGGATGTGGATCACCTTGATGTGCAGCTCCTGCGAGCGGTCGGCGAACTTGCCGCCGGGGGTGCAGATCTCGATGTCGGCGAGCGTGCCGAGCGTCGCGCCGGGCTTGCCGGTGAGCGCGATCACCTTCATGCCCTTCTTCTTCGCCATCTCGGCGGCGGCCACCACGTTGCGGCTGGTGCCGCTGGTGCTGATGCCCAGCAGCACGTCGCCGCTGCGGCCGTGGCCTTCGAGGTAGCGCGAGAAGATGTGCTCGTAGCCGTAGTCGTTGCCGACGCAGCTGATGTGCGAGGGGTCGCTGATCGACGCGGCGCCGAGCGCGGGGCGGTCCTGGCGGTAGCGGCCGGAAAGTTCTTCGGCGAAGTGCATCGCATCGCACATCGAGCCGCCGTTGCCGCAGCTGAAGACGCGGCCCTCGCGCTTGAAGGTGTCGGCGAGCAGGGTGCCGGCGGCGTCGATGGCGCGCAGCGTGGCGTCGTTGGCGATGAGGGCGTCGAGCGCGGCGCGCGCGTCAATCAAGGTCTGCTGGATATGAGGGCTCATGGTGATCACTTTCACAACTTCAAAGTGCCTTGCCGAACGGCGACACGCCGATCAGCCAGGCATGGGCGCGCCACACGAAGAGGCCGTAGAGCGCGAGGCCGCCGACGACCGCGATGAGGTCGTTGGCCGCGCTCGGCGGCGCGCCGAGGGTCGGGCGCTGCACGCGCCGCTTGAGCTAGATGCGGTCGGCCACCGCCCACACGAGGAAGCCGCCGAAGAGCAGCACGTC
>DASWSY010000404.1:0-5708 GCA_036402415.1 Rhizobacter sp.
CTCCGGTGCAGGCCTGGCCTGAGCGCTCTTCGGGGCCGCGGTGGCGGCCGCCGCAACCGCGGCCGCGGCCGCGGGCGAGGCTACAGGCGGGCGCGTGGTATCGGCCCCCCGCTGCGGGCCGACCGCGCGGTTCTGTTCGGCGAGGTTGCCGTGGGCGTTGCGCGCGTGGTCGGGCAGGAACGAGGCGACCTTCGCCTCGACCGCGCAGTCCTTCATGCAGGCCGTGGCCTGCACGTCTGGCGCCTTGGCCGTGGCCATGCCCTTGCCCGGCCACAGCGCGTGGGCCGTCGTCATGCCCAGGCGGTTGGGCAGGCGCGCCTGCACATCGGCCATGGTGCGCTCCGACAGGGTGTAGTCGCCGGGCACCACGCCGCCCAGGTGGAGCAGGTAGGCCGTGACGGCGTAGACCTCGTCGGGGGCGAGCGACTTGGGTGCGTTCCACGGCATCGCGCGGTTGATGTAGTCCCACAGCGTCGAGACGGTGGGCAGCTTCATCAGCGTGGTGCGGCCGGGGAACGAGGCATCCGTCAGGCGGGCGACACGGCCGGACTTCACGTCGTCGGCGGTGGTGCCGCCGACGAGCGGCGAGAACACCTCGTTCGACTCGCCGAACACGCCGTGGCAGCTGGCGCACTTCGCTTCCCAGAGGTCCTGCCCCTGCGCCACGGTGCCGCTGCCCTTGGGAAGCCCGGCGAAGTCGGGGCGCACGTCGATGTCCCACGCGCGCACTTCGCGTTCGGTGGCAGGGCGTCCGATACCCGGATAGGGCGACTGGGCGCAGGCCACCGACGCAGCCAGCAGCCCGCCCAGCGCGAGGGCCTTCGCGAGGCTAGGAGAGCTGGACATTCTTCACCTCGCCGTTCTCCTGCACCAGCCAGGTCTGGATGGCGTTGTTGTGATAGATCGACCGGGTGCCGCGCACCTCTCGCAGCTGCCGGTACTGCGGCTGCACGTAGCCGGTCTCGTCGATGGCGCGGCTCTGGATCAGCGCGGCCTTGCCGTCCCACACCCAGTCGAGGCTGAAGCGGGTGAGGCACTTGCTCATCACCGGCTCCTGCAGCCGCGCGCTGCGCCAGTTGCGCCCGCCGTCGACCGAGACGTCGACACGCTTCACGCGGCCCCGGCCCGACCACGCCAGGCCGCTGATCGCGCAGTAGCCCTTGTCGAGCAGCACCTGTCCGCCCGAAGGGGTCGTGACCACGCTCTTGCATTCCTGCGTGCTGGTGTACTGGCGGTGCATGCCGCCGGGCAGCAGGTCCACGTAGTGGAGGGCCTCGTCCTTCGTCGCCCAGGGCTTGTCGCCCACCTCGATGCGCCGCAGGTACTTCACCCAGCTCACGCCCTGCACCCCCGGCACCACCAGCCGCAGGGGGTAGCCGTTCTCGGGGCGCAGCATCTCGCCGTTCTGGCCGTAGGCCACGAAGACCTCGCCCGACTCCACCAGCTCCATCGGCAGGGTGCGGGTCATCGACGAACCGTCCGCCCCTTCCGCGAGCACGTAGCGGGCGCGCCTGTAGTCGACGCCGCATTCGTCGAGCAGCAGCTTCAGCGGCACGCCGGTGAACTCGCTGCACGAGAGCATGCCGTGCGTGTACTGCACCGTCGGCACCGCCACATTGCCCCACTCCATGCCGCTGTTGGCGCCGCACTCGATGAAATGGAAGCGCGAGACCGAAGGCAGCCGCATCAGCTCGTCGACGGTGTAGACGCGGGCCGCCTTCAGCATGCGTGGGTCGGAGCCGTTGACCATCAGGCGGTGTTTCGACGGATCCACGTCCCACCAGCCCTGGTGGTGGCGCTCGAAGTGCAGTCCGCTCGGCGTGACGATGCCGAACAGCGACTGCAGCGGCGCGAACGAGACCGAGGCCTGCGCCGTCTGCGTGAGCCCCGGGCTCTGGCGGCGCTGCACGTTGGTCTCGTATTTGGAAGGCCGGCCGTAGCCGTCGGTCACCACCGGCTGCCCCAGCCCCTTGCTGTGCTCGGGCAAGGTGAGGATGTGCGGGTCGCCGTCCGCGGCCGGCGCGGGCTGGGTCTGGGCCAGCGCCATCGGCGCCGAAGCGCCCGCCACGGCGGCGGCGAAGGCGTTGCGGATGAAGCTCCGCCGGCCGGCCTTCGCTTCATCGAAGACCTGCTTCACGCCGGACGCGTCGAGAAAATTCTCGGGCGCCTTGCGCAGCCGGCCGGGATCAACAGCGTCGGAACTCAAGCGTTCTCCTTGTTCTGGGTGACAACGTGCCGCTGCGGGCGGCCCTGCCCGTCCGGGCACACGCTGCGGCGCAACGCCCGCACGCGCGGATCGGCGATGCGGTAGAACACCTGCGCGCCGTGCCGCCGCCGCGCCAGCACGCCGCCGCGGTACAGCATCGACAGGTGGCGCGACAGCGTCGACTGCCCCGTTCCCACTTTTTCCATCAACTCACTCACGCACTTCTCGCCTTCGAGCAACTGGCAGACGACCTTCAGCCGCAACGGAGCGGCCAGCAACGCGAACAGGTCGGCCGCGGACTCGTACTGGGCATCGGTGGCCGTCGGTTGCACCTGACTACTCGCATATAAGCATATGCAAATATTAGGAATGATTGGACGCGAGCGCCAGTAGGTGAAAACGCGGGGCTGTTTGGCAGCAGAACGTCAGCGCTTCGTCAGCTCGGGCTGCGCTTCATCGCGCAGCGCCGGAAGCCGAGCGCCGGGGTCGGGCTCTCTACGCGGTCAGGCCGCCACTGGCGCGCCGTCCACGAACACCTTCAGCTCGCCCGGCGCAAACGGCTGCCAGGTCTCGTCGGCGGTGAGCGGCTCCGTCACGACGACGGCCACGCGGTCGTGGGGCGTGGTCACTTCGGCGAAGTCGACGCTCATGTCCTCGTCTTGCAGGTGCGCCGCGCGAAACGGGTGCTGGCGCACGATGTGGTGGAGCTTGGTCGAGCAGTGCGCCCACAGCGCCTGCCCGTTGCTCAGCATGAAGTTGAAGGTGCCGTGCGCGGCGACGCGCGGCACCAGTTCGCCCAGGGTGTGCGTGAGTTCGGCAATGGTCGGCACGCCGGCATGCGCCTTGGCCAGCTCCTGCATCAGCCAGCAGAAAGCCCGCTCGCTGTCGGTGTCGCCCACCGGGCGGAAGGCGCCGTGCAGCGTGGGCGCGTAGCCCTTCAGGTCGCCGTTGTGCGCGAAGGCCCAGTAGCGGCCCCACAGTTCGCGCTGGAAGGGGTGGGTGTTCTGCAGCGCGACATGCCCCTGCGTGGCCTTGCGGATGTGGGCGATGACGTTGGCGCTGCGAATCGGGTAGCGCCGCACCATCTCGGCCACCGGCGACAGCGCCGCGCTCTGTGCGTCGACGAAGAGGCGCACGCCGGCGTCTTCGAAGAAGGCGATGCCGAAGCCGTCCTTGTGCTCCTCGGCACGCCTGGAGAAACCGGTGAAGCTGAACACCAGGTCGGTGGGGGTGTTGGCGTTCATGCCCAACAACTGGCACATCGCAACTACTCCGTGAACAGCCGGAACACACCCTTGGCACTGAGCAGCTGCGCCGGGTTGCTGGTTTCTTCGAGCACGCCGGCCATGCGCCGCACCAGGCGCTCGCTCTTGCGTGCACGCCAGATCAGGAGGTCGACCAGCCACGGATGCGCATTGACGCGGTTGGCACGTTCGTACAGCTGGAAGCGCGGCCTGAGCGTGCGCAGGCTCTGCTCGTAGCCCCGGCGCACGTCGGCGTCGGATCGCTTCGAGACGAGCGCCTCGGCGGCAAGCAGGCCGGTCTCGAGCGCCTTGCCGATGCCTTCGCCGGTGAAGGCATAGGTGCTGCCCGCGGCCTCGCCCGTCACCAGCAGGCCGGGGCGGCTGTAGCGCGCACCGTCGAGCGTGCAGCGCAGCGGCGCACCCTTGAGCGGGCCGAGCCGTTCGCCGCCCGCCATCAACTCGCGCGCCGGTTCGTAGAACTCGCAGAAGCTCTCGAAGAGATGCTTCAGGTTCACGTCTTCCTTCTCATGGCCGAAGACGCCCACGCCGATGTTGAACACCCCCTCGGCGCACGGGAAGATCCAGCCGTAGCCCGGACGCAGTTTCCGGTGCCACACCACTTCGAGCGCCTTGATGCGCTCGGCCTGCGCCACGTTCTTCACATAGGCGCGCAGCGCCACGGCAGACGGCGCCTGGCGCTCGCACACACCGGCGGCCAGCAGCGCCTGCGGCCCCGCGCCGGTGGCAAGCAGCACCCAGTCGGCGTAGACCTCCCGCAGCTCGCCGCCGTGCGACAGCCTGGCGCCGCACACACGGGCGGCCGTGTCGGTGAGCGGCGCGTCGAAATGCACCGGCGCAAACATGCGCGCACCGGCCCGCACCGCGTTGCGGCAGACGATGTCGTCGAGCTCGCGCCGCGGCAGCACCGCCAGGCGCCCCGGCACGTCGACCCGGCCGCCTCGCGGCGCGATGCAGCCTACGTGCGAGGCACGCTGCGCCCGCGCCATCACTTCCTCGAGCACGCCCAGGCGCGCGAGTGCCGCATGTGCATCGGGGATGAGGCCGTCGCCGCAGACCTTCTCGCGCGGGAAGCTGCGCTGGTCGACGAGCACCACGTCACGGCCGGCGCGCGCGAGCGCGGTCGCGGCGGCGCTGCCCGCGGGCCCGGCGCCCACCACCAGCACGTCGCAGCGCGGGGGAAGCTGGGCGATGTCGAGGTTCATGCGGCAAGCATAGCGGGCCACCCGTAACGCATGCTGTGACAGCCTGGCGCAGGGCGTGCCGTGGGGCAGAACGTTTTCAGGGGAAAACACCTTGTTGTGAGCGATGTTCGATCTTCACATCATCCGACGGCAACCTGCCCCATCGACGCAGGACGGAGGGCGCGGCCGCAGGCGCGCCACGAACCACAGGAGACCCCGCATGAAGAAGCCATGGATCGCCATGCTCGCCCTGGCACTGGGCGCCGGCGTGCCGATCGCCACGCACGCGCAGGCCCCGGCCAAGGGCTCGCCAGAGCACATCCGCGCCGTCACCTCGCGCGTCGACGCCCGCGCCATCGCCCACAACACCACCACCCGCGACTGGCCCAGCTACGGCCTCGACTACACCGAGGCCCGCTTCAGCAAGCTCGACCAGGTCAACGACAAGAACGTCAAGGAGCTCGGCCTCGTCTGGAGCTACAACCTCGAATCGACGCGGGGCGTGGAGGCCACGCCGCTGGTGGTCGACGGCATCATGTACGTCACCGCCTCGTGGAGCGTGGTGCATGCAGTCGACGTGCGCACCGGCAAGCGCATCTGGACCTACGACCCCAAGGTGCCGCGCGAGCACGGCGTGAAGGGCTGCTGCGACGTGGTCAACCGCGGCGTGGCGCTCTACAAGGGCCGTGTCTACGTCGGCTCGTTCGACGCACGCCTGATCGCACTCGATGCCGCCACCGGCAAGGTGGTGTGGGAGAAAGACACCTCCATCGACCGCAAGCGCCCCTACACGATCACCGGGGCGCCCAGAGTGTTCAAGGGCATAGTGGTGATCGGCAACGGCGGCGCCGAGTACGGCGTGCGCGGCTACATCACCGCGTATGACGCCGAGACCGGCGCCGAGAAGTGGCGCTTCTTCACGGTGCCGGGCGACCCGGCCAAGCCCTACGAGCAGGAGGCACTCGCGCGCGCCGCCAAGACCTGGGACCCGAGCAACAAGTACTGGGAAGCCGGCGGTGGCGGAACCGTGTGGGACAGCATCACCTTCGACCCGCA
>DASWSY010000405.1:0-6894 GCA_036402415.1 Rhizobacter sp.
TGCTGTCCGGTTGCGCATCCAACTCCTCGCCTGCCGCTGCACCTGCACCTGCACCGGCGGCAGCGCCGGCCGCCGCCGCGCCCGCACCGGCCGCCAACAACAGCACGGCCGCCGCGCCAGCCGGCCAGAAGGTCAAGTCGCGCGACGGCAAGTGGGACGGTGAGGTCTTCGGCAAGGCCCGCCCCGGCAGCAAGTTCGGCCAGTTGCAGATCGGCATGCAGATGAACGAGGTGCAGGACACGATGGGCCGCGCACCCGACCGCTTCCACACCTACGAATCCGGCAAGCGCTGGATCCCGTTCTACTTCGGCAACGACGCACGCCGCATGCAGGTCGTCTACAAGGGCGAAGGCTGCCTGATCTTCACCGGCGGCAACGTGTGGGGTTCGTCGGGCGGCGACCTGGTGGCGATCTACCACGACGCCAGCGGCGCGTGCTACAAGCCCTGAGCCACGACGGCTTCGGAACGAGCCGCCCCACAGGGCGGCTTTTTTTCAACGGGCCCGCGCCTACTCGCGCCAGACCCGAAACCCCATCGTGCTCCCGGCCAGCGTAGGCTCGGCATTGAGCACCGCCTGCGGCGTGAGGGCCGTCAGCGGCGACGCCCAGCTCCCACCCTTCAGCACATATTTCTCGCACGGGCTCTTGGCGGCATCGACGCAGGTCGCCGTCCACTGCCACACGTTGCCGGCCCAGTCGTACATGCCGATCGCGTTCGGCAGGAACACACCCACCGGCGAGGTCTGAGGGAAGCCGTCGTTGCAGGCCGACTCGCGCCAGGGGAAGCCCGCCACCAGCGCGGCCGAGCGGTCGTAGCCGTTGCCCGAACGGCATTCGACGAAGGGCACGGCCTGGCGTGTGCCACCCTCGCCCACGTAGCGGCCGGCCTCGATGGCCTCGAGCCATTCGCCCTCGGTCGGCAGGCGGTACTTCCGCTTGGTGCGCTGGCTGAGCCACTGCGTGTACTTCACGGCGTCACGCCAGCTCACGTTGATGGCAGGGTGCTTGTCGCCGCCCATCTCGGTCACGTCGCGCGGGTCGCACCCGCCGGTGCGCACGCACTGCTCGTAGTCGGCCACCGTCACCGGAAACGCGCCGATCGCCTTCGTGCCCTTGTCCAGCGACACCATGCGCGGGCAGTCGGGGCAGTCGCGCACATAGCTCGGCTCCACGGCGCTGCGCGTCGGCTCGGCGGCGATCACGCTCTCGTAGGCAGCGGCCACCTGCGTGCGCATGCGGCCGGTGGGCGAGAGCTCGAGGTACTTGCGCAGCTCGCCCTTGTTGCGTGTGGCGATCGCCATCTGGATGCGCTGCTGCTCCGCGTCGGGCGCACCCGCGGTGGCGGCTTCGCCGCTCGGCGGAATGAAATAGAAGTCGCTCGTGAGCGAGGTGTTCTCCCAGGGCACCTGCTGGCCCTGCGATTCCTCGGTGACACCGATGCGCACGCGCTTGAACACGTCTTCGACGCGCATGCCGGGCGCGTTGAGGTTGGCCAGCAGGTGCTTGGTGTAGACGCCATTGCGGCCCTTGCCGTCGAGCGCCACCTTGCCGGGCGAGGTGGCAAACGCGACCAGGCTGCCCTTGGGTGCGTCCACTGCCGCGAGGCCTGCACCCTTGGCCGAGGTGAAGGGGTTGTTGCGGCAGGCGTCGAGGATCACGAGGTTGATCGCCGCCGCCTTGCCTTCCAGCCGCTGCAGCACGCTGTCGATCTCGACGCCCTGCTCCACCACGTCGCCCTCGGTCTGCACCTTGGCGTCAACCGGCAGGATGTAGTTGCGACCTCGCACCTGCATGCCGTGGCCCGCGTAGTAGAACAAGGCGACCGTGCCCGGCGTGATCCGGTCGGCGAAGCTGCGCACGCGTTCGTTGAACTCACGCCGGGTGGTGTTGAGCGCGACCACCGTCTCGAAGCCGCGCGCCTTGAGCGCCACGGCGAGGTCGGCGGCATCGTTGGCCGGGTTGACGAGCGGCGCGGTGGCATAGGCCGAGTTGCCGATCAGGAGCGCCACGCGCTTTTGCGCCGAGGCACCACCGCAGGCGGCCAGGCAAATGAGCGTCAGCAGCCAGCGCGCAGCGTGGCTCACGTTCCGAATCGCGCGGCGGAGCGCGCTTTCGCCTTTTCGGCCTCGACCTCGCGGTCACGCGGTGGTGCGGTGGTGACGAGCGAGCTGATCAGCACCCGCGCCGCCTGGGCCACCTCTTCCACCGCCCGGTCGAACGCGGCCTCGTTCGCCTGCGAGGGCCGGTTGAAGCCCGACAGCTTGCGCACGAACTGCAGCGACGCATCGCGGATCTCCAGCTCGGTGGCCGGCGGCTCGAAATTGAACAGGGTCTTGATGTTGCGGCACATGATTTCAGTGGGCCCCCCAGTCGCTGTCGCTCCTGCCCCCAAGGGGCGCCACCCTGCGGACCGGCGGAGCCGGATCCGCGGGCGTTGCTCGAAGCGTGCCTCGCTGCGCTGGCACTGCTCTATTTTGCGACTGCCACACGGTAATAGGTCTTGGCTTTCTCGGTCTGCAGGGCGACATAAGCCCCGTTGCCCACACGGCCCACGCTGAGCTGCGCCTGCTTGGGCGCGCCCTGCAGCTTGAGGCG
Organism: Rhizobacter sp.; assembly: GCA_036402415.1. GTDB lineage: Bacteria > Pseudomonadota > Gammaproteobacteria > Burkholderiales > Burkholderiaceae_C > Rhizobacter. The sequence goes on from DASWSY010000405.1 coordinate 2,596, forward strand.
GCAGGTCTCGGCGCCGCGCTCCACGTCGTAGCACGAGAGCACGTTGCCGGTGGCCACGACCAGGTAGCGCCAGTTGCCGATGAAGCCGCAGGCGATGGGCGCCGAGGTACCGTCTTCACCCGACTCGCGCTTGCCCACCGCATGCACCGTGTGCACGTTGAAGGCCTGGGCGCTCGCCGTGTCGACCAGGTGCACCCGGCCGCCGTAGGTGCGGTTGAGGCCTCCAAGCCGGTCCACCGCCCAGGTGTAGCCGCCGACCGCGCCCACCTGGCCATCCGGCGACACGGCGACGCAGGCCTTGTCTTCGCCGCGCCACATCTCCTTGCCGAGCTTCACCGCCGACACCCACGGCGCCTCGGCCACGGCCGCGCTCGCCGGGGCCAGCTCGGTCTCGGGCGGCGCGCTGGCCACCGCTTCGAGCACCAGCGGCACGCCCTTGGGCAAGGCCGGGCTGACGATGGTGAGGCCGGCGCGCTGCGCCGCGCCATCGATCGCGCGCTGGATCGCGTTGCTGATCGCGGCGCCTTCGGTGAGGCCGTCGGACGGCGGCACGCCACGCGTGCCCATCTCGTTGAGCGTGAAGGCCTGCACCTTGGCGGACTTGTCGACGATGCGGAATTCGGCGGTGGCGGTGGCGGTGTAGAAGAGCCCCAGCACCGGCTTCACGCTCACGCTCACGCCCACGCGCACGATCTTCTCGATGTCGTACTTGCCGGCGCGCTTCACGAATTCTTCGGCCGTGATCACATGGCCCGGGTCGGCCAGGTCGACCCAGCCCTTCTTCAACTGCCGCGCCTTGGCTTCGTCGAGCACCACGTACTTCGAGTCGTTGAGCAGCTCTTCGGCGCGTGCCAGCGCCACCTTCTCGTAGGCGGCGAACTTGGGGTCGCTCATGTAGGCAGCGACGGAGACCTTGGTGCCTTCCTGCGCCATCGCAGCGCCAAAGGCAAAGAGCGAAGCGAGGAGGAACCCGAATCTCTTCATTGCCAGCTCTGCCCGATGCGTTCGACCAGCCGCTTGGCGGCGCTCAGCGCCAGGATGTCGGTCGCCATCGCGTCCGAGACCGGGTTCCAGCCCGTCAACGCCTGGTAGGTGTCGTCGATCGGGCTGTCGAGCCCGCGCACCTGGCTCTTGACCGCGCCCTCGAAGCGGTAGCCGGTGGACTTGTCGTCCGGGTCCTGGCGCTTGCCGATGCGGCCTTCGGCGTCGAGGCGGATCTGCGTCACGCCGGCCGCAGGCTTTGCCGCCGTGGCGGCGACCTGCGTGCGCGCACCGAGCTTCGCGAGCGACTCACCCAGCGACGCACAGGCCTTGGCCCACGGCTCGGCCTTGCCACCGAGCCGCAGGCTGCAGCTCAGCACCACCTGCCGGCCGGCGAAGTATTCCTTCTGCCGCTCCTGCGCCAAGGCCTCGGGTGTGCAGCCTTGCGCTTCGTTCGACGCCTTGCGCGCGAGGCACGGGTAGCCGGCCTCGTTGAGCAGCGACACCAGCCGCGGCTGCGCCGCAAAGCCGATCATCGATTCGTCGGGCACCCACGAGGCCGCCAGCAGCGTGCGCAGCGGGCGCAGCGCACGGCCTGCGGCTTCGAGGCGCTCGACCGGGTTGGTCGCGCTCTTGAATTCGGCGTAGGCCTGCACATGCGATTGCGCGAGGCCGAGCAGGCGGGTTTCGTCCTGCTTGAGCCGGGCGAGCATCTTGTCGACGCCGCCCAGGCGCGTGCGCAGCATCGCCACCGGCACTTCGGGCACCTCGCGGAAATCGTTGCTGCCGAGCAGGGCCGCTGCAGCCGCCGCGGAGCCCTCGCGCTGCACCAGCGGCTGGGTGGCGTCTTCGGCCAGCGTGAGCATCGCGCCGACCTGCTTCGCAAGGCCCGTGAGCAGGTCGCGCTTGCGCGCCCGCTCGAAGTCGGCTCGCGCGATCGACACGCGCACCCACGCCAGGCAGCGGCGTGCGTCGACCCATTGCTGGTCGGCGCGCACGTTCTGCAGCGTCACGGCGGTGGTGGCCTCGGCCACCGATTCGATGGACGAGCGCAGGACCTGCTTGCCGCCCTCGCTCACCTTGCTGTCGTTGAGCCTGACGCTCGAACTCACCGACACACGGATGCGCTCGGCCAGCTCCTTCAGCGCCTGCGTGCGTGCCGCGGCCAGCGCTTCGGGCAGGCGGTCGCCGTCGATGGTGGCCGAGCCCACGGCGCTCACGCTGGCTGTGTCGTCGGCGGCCTGGGGCGAAGTCCACGCCGGCGCGGCGTCGCCATCGCCGATCACCTTGCAGGCGGCGGAGGCGAACGGGCTCACCGCCAGGCACACCAGTGCCACGACCAGCGCGCCCAGCAAGCGGTTGTTCGTCACTGCACGTTCTTCTGCGACACCTGCGACGGCACCGAGCGGCGGCGGAACTGCTGCAGCAGCATCTCTTCGACGTCGGCCGAGGCGGTGGTGTTGGTGGTGGCCACGGCCTCCTTCACGAGGCTGCGCGTGCCCGCGGCATCGAGCGTCACCTCGGCGCACAGCCACTTGCCCCTGGCGGTGGAGACCTCTTCGAGGCGGCTCACGCGCGTGTTGGTCAGGGCCTTCTCGCTCAGCAGCCTGGCGCTGGACCGGAAGGTCTGCGACGACTGCGCCCCGGTCTTGGACGAGAGCAGTTCGTCGCTCGACTGGATGTTCACTTCGAGGTTGCGCGCCAGCGTGACACGCGCCGCCGCTGCGGCCTGCGTGCGGTCGAGCGACAGGTTGCCGCTCGACTCCACGCATTCGGCCGCCGCCACGCCGCCCGCCGCGTCGGGCTGCAACACCCACGCCGGCCAGGGCGACGAAGCCGGCTTGGACGCGCAGGCGGCCAGCAGGCCGGCCACGACGCAAGTGGCGAGGATGCGCGGCGTGCTCATCAGAAGCGGATCTTCAGGCCGATGTTGAACACCACGGAGGTCTCGGTCTGGTCGAAGACCTTGGAACGCTGCACGCCCAGCTCCTGGAACAGGCTGGTGGCCTCGCCCAGGGGTTGCTCCAGGCCGGCGAAGAGGCCGATCACGTCGCCGGTGTCGCTGCCGGCGCCGGCCATCTCGGAGCGCGTGAAGCCCACGACGCCCTTGCCGTAGAAGAGCATGTTCGACGCCTGCATCGGGCGGCCGATGTAGTACGTGGCACCCGCCGTCACGCCGAGCGTGCTGGTGTCGGAGCCGTCGAAGTCCATGAGGAAATACGTCGCGCCGACGTTGATCGACAGCTTGTCGGTCACCAGGCGCTCGTAGGTGGCGTTGACGTTGGCCTGCGAAAAGTCGCTCGACGACGAGATGTTGCCGAACAGCGAAACAGCGTTGCGCTTCTCCTGGGCTTGCGCGGTCACGGCGACGGCGCTCAGCGCCAACGCGCCGGCCATCAGGACGAGTTTCTTCTTCATGGGTGTGTCCCTCTGTCAGAACGGGTGCCGCCGCAACCCGGCCCTGCAGTCATCGGGCCTCATGGTCGGGCAGGCCACTGCGCTCATGGGTGGTGGTGGTCGACTGCGGGCGAAAGTGTCGCATCGGCCTTTGGCGCACCCACGTGACAAAGGTAATCCGGGGCGTCTTGCGGCAAGAAACGCCGGCAGAGCCGGTCCGGCGCAGGCCCGCCGCCGGCACGTGGCGGGCACACCCATTGCCCAGTCTGGACAGCCGCAGAGCGGCTTCCAACCAACCCGTCCTACGGAGACCTGCACCATGCAACTGAAGACCACACTCACCGCCCTCGCAGCCGCTGCCGCAGCCCTGGCCATCGGCGTCAGCCACGCCCAGTCGACCGGCTCGACCGGCAGCACCTCGGGCACGGCCAGCCCGGGCGCCACCGGTTCGCAAAGCGGTACCTCGGGCGCTGAAGCCTCCCCGGGCAGCGGCACCAGCGCCACCGGCACGAGCACCAGCCCCTCGGGCACCACCAGCGGCGCGACCGGCACGACCGGCACCACGCCGGGCGGCGGCACCAGCAGCACCGATTCGAGCACCATGGGCACGACTGGAACGACCGGCACGACGGGCGCGACAGGCACGAACTCGTCGGGCACGATGGGCACCACCGGCTCCTCGAGCATGAACTCGAGCACCGGCACCACCAACGGCAACAGCATGAACAACCGTTCCGGCACCCTGCCGGCACGGGCCGATCGCGGCTGACGGCCGTTCCCACGGGCCGTGCGCAAGCCCATGGCCGGCGCACGCCCGTCAGGCGAGGTCTGGGACGCTGCCGTCATCGGCGGCGGCCCGGCCGGCCTCACCACCGCCACCTACCTGGCCCGCTTCCGCCGGCGCGTGCTGCTGGTCGATTC